>RGHK01000001.1 GCA_010024215.1 Pseudomonadota bacterium
TTAATTCATAAGGTATTACTGATAAATGATTATGGTAAAAATATACAAAAAAATCCTAGAAGAGATCTTTCCGTTACTTTCTATAAGTTTATTTCTAATTTTATCTTTTGCGTTAACGTTAAATGGTCAAGAAGATAAAAATCTTGAAGAAATAATAGTCAAAGGTAATGTTTTGTATTCAGATCAAGTTATTGCATTAAAGACACCTGTACCAATATTAGATGTCCCACAAACAGTTTCCATTATTACAGACGATGATATTCGTAAACAGGGGTTTAGAGGAGTTGGTGATATTGTTAGATATACTCCAGGCGTTAATACCTCTCAAGGCGAAGGCCATAGAGATTCTGTTGTATTTAGGGGAAATAGATCTACAGCTGATTTTTTTCAGGATGGCATAAGAGATGATGTCCAATATTTCCGGTCTTTATATAATGTAGAACAAGTAGAAATTCTTCGAGGTCCTAATGCTTTGCTTTTTGGAAGAGGTGGAACAGGAGGCGTGATAAATAGAGTTTCCAAGAAAGCAGTCTTTACAAAAAATTTTGGATCTTTTGATTTTGGTATAGATACCTTCGGAGCCAATGATATTGTTCTTGATTATAATTTTGGCAGTTCAGACGTTTCAGCTTTTAGATTTATGATGCACAGTGATGGATTAAAAAATCATAGAGATCACTACAATGGAAATAGATTAGGAATTAATCCAATCATTAAATTAAAGTTAAATGAAAAATCTACTTTAGATCTTTCCTATGAATATGCAGATCATGAAAGATTTATTGATAGAGGTATTCCTACTGAAAATGGATTACCTGTCAGAAGGTTTAAAAACATTGTTTTTGGCGATAAAGACAATAATGTTGCAAGCCTTGAAGCGAGCATTGTGAAAGCAACTGTTATCACAGAATATTCTGATACAACAAAAGGCAACATAACAATTGTTTCAAGTAACTTCGAAAAAATATATAGCAATTATTACGTATCTAGTTATACAACAGGGTCTTCTGTAGTAACCATTGATGGTTACCTTGATCCAACAGAGAGAAAAAATACAATCATCTCAGGCAGTCTTGTTAATGAGATTAACATTGGTCCAAGCGTACATACAATTCTTTTTGGTGGTGAAAGGATAGATACAGACAATGATAATTTTAGATTTAATACATTTTGGTCAACCACAAATGATGATAATGAGTTATTTAAAATAACAAGACCTATGAACTTTTCAATAAATTCATCAGGTAATGCTACAAATAATAATTTTAATATTGATCTAAATTCTAAAACAAATTCAGATATTCAAGTTTCATCAATTTATCTGCAAGATCAAGTTGATTTTACAGACAGTTTTAAGTTTATGATTGGTGGTCGTTATGATTCATTTGATATAACTGTAAATGATATTAAAACAGGAATTTCTCAATCCAAGATAGACACCAAATTTTCACCCCGCGCTGGACTTATATTTAAACCTAAAGAAAATATTTCATTTTATTACAGTTATAGCGAAAGTTTTTTGCCAAGATCTGGCGAACAATATAAATCATTATCAGCTACCGCAGCTAGATTAAATCCAGATGTATTTGAAAGCTCCGAAATTGGTATTAAGTGGGAAATATATAATGAATTGAGCTTAGCTGCAGCATATTTTGATAGTAAGCAAACAATAGCTACAAAAGATAGTAATACTGGAGAGGAGGGAGAAATTATTGGCCTTCAAGTTGATGGTTTTGAAATCGAGCTCAAAGGAAAAATTACTGATAAGGTTAATATTATGTTCGGTTACAGTAATATGGAAGGAAAAACTAACTCAGGCGGGGAGCCTCGTGAAATTCCTGATCACACTCTTGCTCTTTATACTATTTATAAAGTTTCAGATAAATTCAACTGGTCATTTGGAATAACACATCAAGGAGAATCAAACATTGGTAATAACAATCCTGATAGAACGCTTCCAGAATATACTAGAGTTGATTTAGGGGCATATTATCAGTTTGAACAAAATTTAAGCATACAGATGAATATTGAAAATGTTACGAATGAATTATATTTTCCTCACTCACACAGCTCTCATCAAGTTTCTGTAGGTGAACCATTTAATATCAGGTTTTCAATTAGAAAAAACTTTTAAACTATACAAAATTAAAATTTTTAAAGTACAATACACTTTTTTTAAATGGGGCTATAGCTCAGCTGGGAGAGCACCTGCTTTGCAAGCAGGGGGTCCGCGGTTCGATCCCGCGTAGCTCCACCATTTTTTAAGTTACTGTTTAGAATATTTCTCTAATTCTGATCTAAATAACTCCTTTAAAAGAAGAACATTCTCAGTATTTGAGTATGTTGGTCTTACTATTATTGCTAGTTCTCTGTGTGGGCCCGGTTCATTTAAAGTCAATGTATTTATTAATGGGTTAGTACTCGTTAAATGTTTGATTGACATATGTGGAACAAGAGTTGAGCCCATATTGTTTGCAACTAATTGTACAAGTGTAGTTAAACTTGAAGCCTCCATTGAAAATGGTTGTTTGTCATTAATCTTGCATGCAGCCAAAACATGATTTTTAAGACAGTGACCATCATCAAGTAACATCAATTCGGATCGATTTATCTCTTTAGCCTTTATTGAAATTTTGTGTTTATTATTCTTGTGAGTAACGTAATAAAAATTTTCTTCCCAAAACCTAAAAGCCAACAAACCATCAAGATCATAAGGTAATGCAAGTACAGCTAAATCTAAGTCTCCATTAAGAACCTTTTTTACAAGCGCACTTGATTGCCCCTCAATAACTCTTAAATGTAATTTTGGGTAATCATGTTTTAACTTTGGAAGTACTAGCGGTAACAAATATGGTCCTATTGTTGGAATTATTCCTATTTTTAAAGAAGTGCTCAAAGGTATTTTTTGAGTCTCACCTAGCTTATTAATATCTTCAATTTGAAATTGAATTTGTTTAGCTTTCTCAAGAAGTTCTTCTCCAAGTTTTGTTACTAATACTTTTTTGTTGGTTCTTTCAAAAATCTGAAAACCTATCTGATTTTCAAGCTCTGTTATCGCATTGCTTAAGGTGGAAGGAGATACAAAACAATCATCTGCTGCTTTTTTAAAATGTAATCTTCTTGCAACTGCAAGTGCATAATGAAGTTGTTTGATGCTAATCATTTATGTTCATTTTAATCGAACATAAAATATATTAATAGTATATTTATCAATATATAAAAATTAGGTAAAGTATTAAAAAGTTATTTTTCTTTAGCAAATTTCTTTGGAGGAAATATGAGCAACGAAACACAAGGCAAATGTCCAGTAATGCACGGTGCAGCTACAACTAATAATAGTGAAAGTAGTACATCAGTTCGTGATTGGTGGCCAAATAATCTTAATTTAAATATATTACATCAGCATGATTCTAAATCTGATCCAATGGAAGCTGGATTTGATTATAAAAAAGAGTTTTCTAAGCTTGATTATGATGCTCTTAAAAAAGATCTTAATGATTTAATGACTGATTCTCAGGACTGGTGGCCTGCAGATTATGGTCACTATGGACCATTTTTTATAAGGATGACATGGCATGCAGCCGGAACATATAGAAGTACTGATGGTCGTGGTGGCGGTGGAACTGGTGCACAAAGGTTTGCTCCTCTAAATAGCTGGCCAGATAATGGTAATTTGGATAAAGCTAGAAGACTTTTATGGCCAATTAAACAAAAATATGGAAAACAAATTAGCTGGGCTGATTTATTAATCCTAGCTGGTAATGTTGCAATTGAATCAATGGGCGGAAAAACCTTTGGTTTTAGTGGTGGTCGTCCAGATATTTGGGCACCTGAAGATGATATTCATTGGGGTCTTGAAAAAGAATGGCTTGAAAATGAGCGTTATGAAAATAATGATGTAAGAGAATCGTTGGATATGCCATTGGGAGCTGTGCAAATGGGTCTAATTTATGTTAACCCTCAGGGCCCAGATGGAAACCCTGATCCATTAGCAAGTGCCCATGATATAAGAACTACATTTGGAAGAATGGCAATGAATGACTATGAAACTGTTGCTTTAGTTGCTGGTGGTCACACATTTGGTAAAGGTCACGGTGCGGGACCAGATACCAATGTTGGAGTTGAGCCTGAGGGTGCTGCTCTTGAAGAAATGGGATTTGGTTGGACTAGCTCTTATGCTTCAGGCA
Organism: Pseudomonadota bacterium; assembly: GCA_010024215.1. Taxonomy (GTDB): domain Bacteria; phylum Pseudomonadota; class Gammaproteobacteria; order Magnimaribacterales; family D2472; genus SCGC-AAA076-P13. Next base: position 4,188 of record RGHK01000001.1, read on the forward strand.
AAGGTAGAGATACTATTACTAGTGGCTTTGAAGGTGCGTGGACTGCTAATCCAACTCAATGGGATAACGGATATTTTGATTTATTATTCGGGTATGAGTGGGAGCTTGTTGATACTCCTGCCGGTGCTAAAGTTTGGCATGCAATTGATCCAAAGGATGAAGATTTAGCTCCAGATGCTGAAGATCCATCAATCAAGGTACCAACAATGATGACAACTGCTGATATGGCTTTACGTGAAGATCCAGAATATAGAAAAATTTCTAAGCATTTTCATGAAAATCCAGAAGAATTTGCAGATGCATTTGCTGAAGCCTGGTTTAAATTACTTCATAGAGATATGGGGCCGAAAACAAGATATGTTGGACCAGAAGTTCCAAATGAAGAAAGAATTTGGATGGATCCAGTGCCTGCAGGCAACACTGATTATGATGTTGAAGCTGTTGCAGAAAAAATTAAAAACAGCGGCCTAACAATTCAGGAAATGGTTGAAACGGCATGGGCTAGTGCGTCAACATATAGACATTCTGATATGAGAGGCGGTGCAAATGGATCAAGGATTAGGTTGGCTCCACAAAAAGATTGGGAAGCAAACAAACCTGAACAACTTAAAAAAGTTCTTGAGGTTTATGAATCAATTTCTTCTGATAGTGGCGCATCAATTGCAGATGTAATTGTACTAGGTGGAAATGTTGGTATTGAGATGGCTACTGGATCAAAGGTACCATTTACTCCCGGAAGAGGTGATGCAACAGAAGAGAATACAGATGCTGAATCATTTAATGTGTTAGAACCACATTCAGATGGATTCAGAAATTTCCATAAATCGGGCATTAATGTAACTCCTGAAGAGATGATGTTAGATAAAGCTCAGTTGCTTAATTTAACCGCTCCTGAAATGACGGTTTTACTTGGTGGAATGAGATCTCTAGGAATTAGCTCTAGCGGCCATGGCGTATTTACTGATGATATTAATACAATGACTAACGACTATTTCGATACATTACTTGATATGTCAGTTCAATGGAAACCTAATGGCACAGGCAATTCCTATGAAGCTTTTGATAGATCTTCAGGTGATAAAGTTAGAACTGCTACAAGATGTGATTTAGTGTTTGGTTCAAATTCTCAACTAAGAGCTATAGCAGAAGTTTATGCCTCTAATGATGCAGGCGATAAATTTGTTAATGACTTCATTTCTGCATGGAATAAAGTCATGAATGCAGATCGTTTTGACGTTCAATAAATAATTTCTCAGGTGCTTATAAAGCACCTGAGCTTTTATATTCTTTTAATAAGCTTATAATCCTTTTCATATGGATAAAGATTTATGGAATAAAATTCAAGATGAGATTAAGCTGAGAGTAGATGCAGAACCCACTCTCGGATCCTTCTTATATTCATTAGTTTTATCTCAAAAAGATTTAGTTGGTGCAGTTGCTTCAATTCTAGCCTCAAAGCTACATAGTGATGCTTTATCTGCAATGGATATAAAAAAATTTATATTAGATGTTTATAGAGATTGTAAAGACATAGAAAAAAACCTTGAAGAAGATATTAAATTTTTTAAGGATCATGATCCTGCATGTAACTATTTTTCAACACCCTTACTTTTTTATAAGGGGTTTTTAGGATTAGCAACATATAGAGCAGCGCATTGTTTATGGAATAATGAACGTCATACAATGGCATTATTTTTCCAAAATAGAGCATCAGAAGTATTTGGCGTAGATATTCATCCAGCTGCAAAGATTGCTGGTGCAGTTATGATTGATCATGCTACAGGAGTTGTGATTGGTGAAACCGCTGAAATTGAATCTGAAGTCTGTATTTTTCAGGGTGTTACTTTAGGTGGTAAAGGTTTCGAATCAGGTAAAAGACATCCAAATATAAAAAGGGGTGCAGCTATTTTTGCTGCTAGCACTGTTTTAGGAAATATTACTGTTGGAGAGGGTGCAGTTGTTGCTGCTGGCAGTTTAGTGCTAAAAGACGTACCTGATAATACAACTGTTGCTGGCGTTCCAGCTAAGATTAGATCTTAAGAATAACTAATTTTTTGCTAATGAAATATTTTGATAACTCTGATAAATATATATCAAACATACCATCAAGATATTGACATAAAGCTGACTTGTTAAAAGATTTGTAGGCATTACTGCAGTATTGAGAATTCCCATAAAATCTATTGCCACAATACCTAATATGGAAGCTATTAGTATTACAGAATACATATATCGTTTACCCTCAAGCAATAATCCAGTCATAGAGCTTAGTCCAGTAATAGCAATTGCATATATAAATATTTCGTTATAAGTAATTTGAGATAAGAAAAATAAAACGGAAGTTGAAACTATTCCTGTAAACATTAATTGAAGGAAGCTGAATACTTTAATATCACTAGTAATTACAGGATCAAATTTAACATAAAACTCTTTTGGATCTTTTTCTTCTATACAATCTTCAGGCCTCCAATATGTTTTAGAGAACCATACCCTTACTTTGTCACTAAGCTTTTTAGTTTTAATTGAATCCTTGAACATTGTTGTAAAGATTTGTAAATTTGCCCATATTGGATTCCAGCTTTTTAGAGCACTAACAGTACCATAAACCGGTTTGATTTCAGGGTCTCTGGCTATATAAGTACCAAACATTCGATCCCATATAATAAAAACTCCACCATAATTTGCATCTATATATTCTTTGTTTTTAGCATGATGAATCCCATGATTCATAGGAGTAATAAAGATTTTTTCTAAAAACCCAAGATGGCCTATATGCTCAGTATGTACCCAAAATTGATATACTAAATTAATACCAGCAACGGTTACAAAAACCTCACCAGGAACACCAAGAAAGACCATTGGTAAATAGAAAACCCATTTCCATAACCAACCAGTGCTAGTCTGCCTAAGAGCAGTTGAAAGATTAAATTCTTCTCCATGATGGTGAACGCTATGAGTGGCCCATAAAATTTTAATTTCATGATGCATTCTATGCATCCAATAATAAGAAAGATCATAAAGAAGGAAAGCAATAATCCATGTAAATGGGTTCTTAACCGATAATAGACCAACGTTAAAATACTTACTGATATATACAAATATTAAGCTTTGCAAACCCAAGTTAAGCATTGTTGGATATCTACTAATCATACCAATTGAAAGGCTTGTAAAGGTATCATTAAGCCTATAATTACTTTTTCCCTTATAAACACCATAACAATATTCAATAAGAATCAGTAACATGAAGACTGGTATAGCGAAGGTAATAATTGATGATTTATCAGTAACTATCATTGTAATTTATTGTTAATAATTTACATTTTAGGTATTGGCATTTAAATATGCAATAGCGCCAATTGCATTTCCAAATCTTTGGCGATCATTATATTGTCCAACTATATTTGCTAGTTTTAATCTCGCATCAAGTCCTTTTTTGACTCCCTCTAATTGAGAAACTCTACCAACATAATAAGCTTTATTAACGCCAATCAACATTGCATTAAGATATGAAATAGTACCAATAACCTCTCCAACCATATTCGCTAGCGAGGATGCTAAATCTTCATCAGAAAAATTATTACTAATTCTAGCTTTAGCAAAATTAGAAGCTGTAACATTAGGATGCAGTGATCCAATATTATTAACAACTTCACCAATTAAAGCATCCAATTCACTTCTGTTTCCCTCTGTTGCTAGTTTGTTTATTATTTCTGAATCAACTTCATTAAAAAGAAGGTTAGATAACCCTTGAAGAGTTCCTCCTCCAACAGATATTCCACCAAGATGTTTAAATTCATTATTAATTAATCCAATGCACGCAGTTCCTGTGCCAGTGCTTACAGCAAGAAATTCTGAATCAGTAATTTTATAAAGCTCTTTAGCGCCATAGCCAATAGCATCTACTTCGTTTACTTTTATCACTGGAATATTTAACAAGCTGTCACTCAAGTCACTTGATTTACCTCCAGTTACAGCAATTTTATTGATTTTACTTATATCTAATTTGAGAGAATTTAAAAATTTTTTTAAGGATTCATCAGTAACACTTTCGGATGGAAACGAAAAATAATCCATTGTTCCATCATCAGAAGAAACAATATCTGTGTTTGTTATACCAAAATCAAAAGCAAGATTCATTTGAATGGCTATTTACTTGATGCTGCATTGGGCCAAGACATAGGAATTTGTTGTTGAGGATTAAAGACCATTGGGCCCTCTACAGGAAATGCTTTTGAAGCTTGCTCAATTTCTTTCTTGCTTAGATGCTTGCTTGGAATTAGTTTGAAAACATCAAGACCTCTTGTGATCTCAGTGCCATACACATAACCATCGTAGTAATACGCAGACCAATATCCACCAGTTGTTAAAATATCATCGTTGATAGGCCCTCTATCAAAATAAGCTATTTCTATAGGGTTAGATGAATCGGTAAAATCCATTATTGAAATACCACCCTGGTACCATGCTTGAACAAAAATATCACGATTAGGTATTGGTATTATTGAGCCGTTATGAGCAACACAATTCTCTGTTTCAACCTGTGGAGCAGGCATTTTGTAATGACTTCTAAATTCAAGTTTATTATCAACAATATCGTAAATTGCATCAGCACCCCAATCTAAAGGATCCCATGCTCTGCATCTTGCACGACCGCCACCGCCCCATTCATCAGTAAAGATTACTTTTGTACCATCATTATTGAATGTTGCTGAATGCCAATAAGCAAAACCAGTGTCTGTTACAACATCCAGCCTCTTTGGGTTATATGGGTCGGTAATATCAAAAAGTATTCCATTGCCTGAGCACGCACCAGCAGCAATATTAGAAGATGGAAATACTGTAATATCATGACATTGATCGGTTCTATTTGTATCTTGCGTGTCATCTCCATGATCGCCTCCAACCCATAATCCTCCTAATGCTCCAGTTTCAGGGTCAGCAAAGACAGTAGGGCTGCTAACAATTTTTGATTTTGATGGATCAGATATAGGTATTTCTATTACATCAATTCTAAATAAAGCTGTTCTGTTATCTCCAGGAATATTTCCAATACATTCTTCCATTTCTTCATCATCTCTGACTCCTGCAGTGCCAGAGTTATAAATAATAATGTTATTATCTTTAGTTGGACCAGCTACCACAGAATGAGTGTGTGAGCCTCTACATGTTTGAACAGCACCAACTTGTCTAGGATTTTTAAGGTCAGAAATATCAAAAATTCTAATTCCTCTAAATCTTTCTGGACTTGCATCACTTCCTACACCCATTGAGCCGCAATCTATACGACTTCTATTTTGCTCAACAGACATAATTAATAAATCACCAACAATCGATACATCACCTTGTCCGCCAGGGCATACTACAGAGGATATTAGTTTTGGAACACCATCGTTTTTAATTTTATACATATTAAAACCATGGTAATTACCAGCAACTAAAAGATCATCTTTAAAAGCCATATCTGTATTAGCAAAACTCATAATAGGAGACTTTCTGGCTCTTGATTTCTCTAACGTTGTTAATTCTCTGTCTTCATCAAGATCTTTTGTTGGATCTTCAACACCTTTTGCTTCTGGGTCGTCTGGATCATAGAATCCTACAGGTTTTCTTAACGAAGCAATTAATTCAAGATTTAAAATTGCTTCATCTGCAATAAAGAGACCAGGACTTAAGCCCGCTCTTGGGTCATCAGAAAGACCTACAGCAATTTTATTCATTCTTTCAATTTCAACACTTTGATCATTAACAAGATCGGAAACAAATTCATTTAAAAGAGGGTCATTGGCAGAACCAGGAAATTTCTTTAATTCATCAACCATCTCCAAGGCACCGTCATGATGAGCTATCATTAATTGAAGAAATAATCTGTCAAAATCTGTGCTTTTTGAGTTTTCAAGATCTTTGAGTTGTTTTGGTGTTGCCATGCCTGACATTTTCATATGTATATCATGATCATGTCCCATATTTGACATCATTTCTTCTCGTGATTTAAGCCAACTTTCCATAAAATTAATCTCATCTTCTTGAGAAACATCAATTCTATCTGCCAAATCAATAATGGTTTTGTTATTTGTTCTTTTGTCGGCTAATTTAGACATGAATATAGCTTGGTTATGGTGGACAATCATGCCATTTAAGAAATCTATATCTGCTTGTACATAACTTGATCCTGCAATATTAGATGCGATTTCTGGATCAAGAATTTTTGATTTTTCACCTGGAGCTCCAGGTTGAATAATTGGAGCATCCTCAGCAAAAGAAGAAGATGTTACAAAACTTAAAAATGAAAATATAAATATATAGTTATGAATTTTTTTCATCATCTTCTATTATCTCCTTGGATTCACCATCAATAATGTTGTTTGTAGAATGTTTTTGAAATCTATTAATCCTATTTGGCCTATCTAATTGTTTTGATGATGCTTTCACTTTAGCTAAGTTAAAAAAAACAAAAAGTGAAATTATTGCTAAACCGCCAAAAATTATAGTATTCAAAGTATTACCTGCTTCTCATTTTAGCAAGCAGCCTTAGTATTTCTAAATAGAGCCAAATGAGTGTAACCATTAAAGAAAAAGCTCCATACCATTCCATATATTTAGGCATTCCTTTATCTGCACCATCTTCAATAAAGTCAAAATCAAGAACTAGATTCAAAGCAGCAATAGATACAACAAATATGGAAAATCCGATGCCAAAAAGACCATTAGAATGAATTAATGGTATACCAGCTCCACCAAATAAACTCATCAAGATGCTTACAAGATAAAGCAAAGCTATACCCATAGTTGCTGAAAATATCATTAATCTAAAGTTTTCGGTTGGCTTAATTAATCCACTTTTATAACAAAATAATAATGAGGCTAGAATCCCAAATGTTAAACCAATGGCTTGAATGCCTATACCAGGAAATTGAGCCTCAAAAAATAGAGTAATACCACCCAAGAAAATACCTTGCGAGAGTGCATATAGAGGTGCAGTAGAACCAGCTTTTTCAGGCCTCCTAAAAATAGTAACGAACCCTAGTATCATTCCGATGATCCATGAAGGAATCAGAAGTGCTGGTATATTCCATCCAATAAATGCTCCAGCAAAACATAAGCTAAGTAAAATGCCTGTTTTGTTAACAGCTCCATCAAGGGTCATTCTTTCTTCTAAGGGGATATCATAAGTTGATCCACCAAAGTTTTTTGTAAATGCTGGGTTACCAGATCTACCGAATGTATTTAATGCAGAGTGTTTTGACATACAAGAATCCTCCTTATGTATGATATGTATATTAAATAGTTATGGCCTTAAAAACTTATTTAAAGTTATTTTATAAGTTTTTTATCCATTTACCTATCAGTTCAATAGCTTCAGTATGCTCAAGAGCTCTTCCTGATTCTGGCATCATAACTCCTGGATCAAGCGACTTCATTCTGTAAAGTAAGATAGATTCCTCAGGATTACCAGGCACAATAGAGTATTTAAGATTATTGCTTCCTCGTCCTGTTGCGATAGGTTTTTTGTAAATACCTAAGTTAATTTCTCTTTTTTCGATGTAGTCAAGATAGAGACCGCTGGTATCTGCCGAACCGCCTTCAATATGACAATGAGCACAATTTATATCCAAGTATGATCTTGCTCTTTGATCAACAGTCTTAGACTCATCTGCCCAATTTATCATTTTTACTTCATTAAATTTATTATCAATCCATCCTTGGTCATGCCATTTAGCGAGCTGATTAAAAACTCCATCATCATAAACATACTCTTTATCTAGGTTTCTTAATTTAGGTCCAATAGGAGTTATAGTCTTATCTATTTGATGACATTCTTTGCATTGATTAATATTTGGAACCCTATATCTGACATCAACATAATCTCCATTATTATTGATAAATTTAGTAGAGATGGTCTTGCCAGCAACTGTCAAATAAGCTTCATCTTGATTACTATCCCATACATAACTAACATTTATCCATTCTCCATTTCTTTTAAGCAACAGCCTAGTCTCCAACAATTGTGCAGGAATTTCAGAATTTTCATGCTCATTAAGATATGCAAATGTTTTAATAAGTGCCGTTCCTTCAGGAAAATCAAACACTTTATTTGATCTATATTTAGCAGCTTTACTCTTTGGAATATATATGAACCTTAACTTATCTGTATAGTCTGAAAAAAGTGGACTTATTAAATCATATGGCAAAACTCCCTCAGCAGGTATTTGAGCGCTCATATTTTTAAAAAAACCAAATTCAGATAGTTTTTTTGGTGCTTTTTCTATAAAAATGAGCTCATCTTGCACCTTAGATTCAACAAACTGGATAGAGATACAGGAAATAATTAAAATTTTTTTAAATAGACTCATCGAATACAACAGGAGATAGCGGGGTAATTTTTGCTTTATATTTTTCATAGTCTCTTTCAACAGGATCTATAAAAGGAAGCATATATTTAATTGGATTAATTGTTAAAAATGAAGCAGAGCCATTATCTCCAAGTATTATTTTTTCTGATTCAGGCTGACCAAAAACCATTTGTTTAAATGGAACAATGCCATCCCAAAAAATATCTGGCATATTTTGATTCGATATTTCATATAAAAATTTTGCTAAGTCTCCTGTTTCAATGTCAGGATTATTACCAGATTTTGCAAATCTATTATTATGAATCTGTATGGCTCTAGGATGCGGGTTATAATTTTCATCCTCAGTTTCATAAGGATAAGTTACTATTGCTATATTAATAGTATCGTTGCCCCCAATATCATTATCAAAAATTTCAACATTTGAGCTTGCTTGTATAACTATTCCGGTTCCTCTTGGAACTTCTCCAACAATGTTACCCTCAGGAGCAAAATTATCTGTATTGTTATTTATTGATTTGTTTCTGAATACTCTTACATGATGACCGCCTTGTTGAGGGATATCAGGTAAATCAAATACTAAAATACCTCCGGTATTATTTTCAGCATGATTATCAAAAACATCGGCATAGTATGAATTTTCAATTTCAATGCCTGCAACATTAAATTCAGCTCTGCTATTTTTTACAATGATGTTTTCAGATTGACCTACATAAATACCAGCATCAGAAGCGCCAATGGCAACACATGAATCTATAAGAACATTTTTTGATTCCACTGGATATAGGCCATAAGCTCCATTTGATTCATCTGGTCCATTGGTCCATTCTGTTCTAATTCTAATAAAACTTATTCCATTAACTCCTTTGACTTTAATTGCATCTCCTTTAGCATCCTCAACTGCAAAATCAATGAGCCTAACATTATCTGATGTCACAGAAAGACCTTGTGCTCCAGATTGTTGTTCTTTAAAAGATAGAATGGTTTTTTTCATACCATCTCCTTGAAGAGTTACACCATCAACATCAATAGAAAGGCTATCTTCGAATTCATATAATCCTTCTGATAGATGAATAATATCTCCAGAATTTGCAAAAATTAGAGCTTCCTGAATTTCAGTATATGAGTCTTCAGAGGGTTTAATGACTATAGTTTCACTGAAACTAAAAGAGCTTATGAGTATTAAACAAAGAAAAAATCTATATTGCTTCAGGTATTTTATCAAAGCTTTCTAGAGGTTTTTTTAACTCTGTCCAATCACATTCAAAGTCATCAGGTGCATGCTCATATTCAAGCAGACCGAGAGCTTCAAACTTTGGCCTCACATTATCTGTTAGTAGTCCTATTCTTGATAGATTTGGTATTACTCTTGAAAATAAAAAGTTTCTAAACATATCGAATGTAGCAGTATTAAGCTGAAATTCTCTTGCTTCTTCTGCACTCATTCCTAAAAATTTTTGTTCAGATTTAGTATTTATTAGTCTTTCTCTTGAAATTACACAAGCTTCATAAGCAAATTCTGCTCTGTCTTCAATTTCTTCTGGTGATAAAGTTTTAATATAGTCTTCAAGATAATTAATTCCAAAAGTCACATGCCTAGCTTCGTCTCTTACAACATAATGTAATAGTTGTTTTAATAGGGGGTCTTTTGTTATTGTTTTAAGCATTTGGAATGCAGCTAAAGCTAAACCTTCAATGATAATTTGCATCCCAATGAATTTTAGATCCCAGCGCTCATCCGTTAAAATTTTATCTAGTAACTGTTTTAGGGCTGGATTGATTGGATAATGAATTCCAATTTTTTCTTGGAGGTACCGATTGAAAACTTCAACATGCCTAGCTTCATCAAAAGTTTGAGAAGCAGCATAAAGTTTTGCATTATATGTTGGTGCACATGATGCTAATTGTGATGCGACCAGTAGGGCACCTTGTTCACCATGTAAGAATTGACTCATTAATTCAGCAGTAGAATGCCTATCAAAAAGGATTTTTTCTTCTTCAGTAAGATTTTGGTAAGCCTCAAGTGCCTCATGTGGTAATTGTTCATCCGGGTCAATTAATTTTTCATCAGCTGGATGCGTATAATCCCACTTTAAGTCAATGGATCCATTCCAATTAAGCTCTTTTCCAAGTTCATAGAGTTTTTTGATTCTGTTATCAGCAACGGTGTAGTCCCAATTGTAGGAGCCTGTTAGTGGAGTATTAAAGATTTCAACAACATCCTCAACTTGTAATGGTGTTAAATTTACTTCGTCATCAAAATATAATAAATCTTCTGGTGGACCTGCTTGTTTTGTAATTTTCATTCGCTTTTGTTCTCCTACAATAATGTTTACAGTGTAAACATTAACTAATTGTAATATACAAATTAATTCTTGAAAAGTTTTGTTAACTCTTCTAAGAGAACCTCACCAAGCTCTTCAGCTCTATTTATAGTTATTGCATTTTTGTAATATTTAGTTACATCATGACCTATCCCAATTGCATGTAATTCTATTGGACTGTCATTTTCGATATAAGAGATAATTCTTTTTAGGTGATTATCTAGATATTCCTCACCATTAGTTGATAGAGTACTATCATCTACAGGAGCACCGTCAGATATAACTATAATTATTTTTCTATCTTCATTTCTTTTAAAAAGTCTTTCGTGTGACCAGGAAAGTGCCTCACCATCAATATTTTCTTTTAAAAGACCTTCTCGCAACATAGCTCCAAAGTATTTTCTTGCTCGTCGCCAGCTATTATCTGCACTTTTATAAATAATGTGTCTTATGTCATTTAACCTACCTGGATTAATAGAGCTGCCGCTATTTATCCATTTTTGTTTTGAGTCACCACCTTTCCAATTTTTTGTAGTAAATCCCAAAACTTCTGTTTTTATTTGACATCTTTCAAGTGTGCTTCCAATAATATCTGTACAAATTGCTGCTAAACTTATTGATCTACCTCTCATAGAACCAGAATTATCAATAAGCAGCGTGACAACAGTATCTTTAAAATTATTTTCAGTTTCTTGTTTATAACTAAGCGGATGGCCTGGTTCAGCAATTACTCTGTGCAGTCTTGCAGTATCGAGTAGTCCCTCATCCGAGTTAAAATTCCAACTAGTATTTTGTTTTGCCAAAAGGAGTCTTTGAAGTCTATTAGCAAGCTTTCCTATTGTTGTTTGGTGTGGTTTTATCAAATTATCTAACTGTGTCCTTAGACGAACTGCTTCATCAGCAGTAGTTAAATCTTTCGCTTCAATTACTTCATCAAACTCGGTCGTAAAAATAGAATAATTATTATTTTCTATAAAGTTATATTCATTATTTGGATATGACAAAGCATCTATTTCTTCATCGATAGATATTCCATCAGAAACCTCGGATGTTTGGTCGACAACATCATCAAAATTAATGTCTATATCTTCAAGAGAGTTTTCAGATTCACTTTGATCACTATCATTTGTATCCTCATCTTCACTTTCAATAGAGTCTGAACTTCCAGGAGGTTCAAAAGATGCATCTTCCTCTTCTATACTATTATCTTTATCTGACTTAAGAAGTTTTATGGCTTTAAGAAATTCTATAGAAGCTTCCTCAAATTTATTTTGATCATTAATAGCATTGATTAATTGATCTTTAATTTTTTTAAGACTCTTTCCATCATAATTTTCAGAAAATTCCTTAAGAATTTTTTTTGAGGAAGGTGCCAAATCAAATTCAAATAAATCTTTTAACCAAAGATTTGAGCAAAAGGCCAAATATTGAGGTGATTTTTTATCTTCAATCTCAATACCTTCAAGGTATCTGATAATATTTGTTTTTGATCCCTTGTATATATTTGATCCCAAAATTTCTACCCTAGACATTTCTAGCTCATTAAAGACAAGTCTTGCTGGCAGAGTAAGAGAAATCTCTGGCCTAGTTTTATGAAATAAATACCAAAAGGCTTGAAAATCTGATTCACCTCGCCATTTTGCTAACTCTTTTGTTGAGCGAGGAATCGATGAAATTGTTGCTTGATTTGGAGAGGGTGGTCGAGAAGCAATACCATTTTTTGAAGAGATATTTTTGTTTTTAGATATAGATTTGATAGAAGAAAGAGCTGCTTCGTGAAGCTTATCGCGATTTTTGACCCAGCTCATAATTAATTACTTAGGATCAATATCAATATCAAAGCACCTTTGAAAATATTCATTGATAATTGGTTTTTCTAGATCATCACACTTATTTAAGAATGTAAGTTTAAATGATCCCATTACGTCTTTAAAAATCTTATAGTTTTGAGCCCAAGAGATTACAGTCCTTGGTGACATTAGAATTGATATATCACCATTTGCAAATCCATTTCTTGTAAGGTTGGCAAGTTTTATCATATTTTTAACAACTTCTTGATTTTTAGATGACTTAAACTCACTCACTTTTGATAAAACTACTTTTAATTCTTGGTTCACATCAAGATAATTTAATGTTGATAAAATATGCCATCTGTCCATTTGACCCTGATTAATTTGTTGTGTTCCATGATATAAACCTGTCATATCTCCAAGGCCAACAGTATTTGTCGTTGCAAATAATCGGAATGAAGCATGAGGTTTGATAACTTTATTTTGATCTAAAAGTGTTAACTTTCCCTCAACCTCAAGAATTCTTTGTATAACAAACATCACATCTGGTCTTCCAGCATCATACTCATCAAATACCAATGCAACTGGATTTTGAATAGACCATGGCAACAAGCCTTCTTGAAACTCAGTTATCTGTTTACCATCTTTCAGTTTAATTGCGTCTTTGCCAAGCAAATCAATTCTACTGATATGGCTGTCTAAATTAATCCTAACGCATGGCCAATTCAATCTTGCTGCAACCTGTTCTATATGTGTTGATTTACCTGTTCCATGAAAACCTTGAATCATTACTCTTCTATTATGATTAAAGCCAGCAAGGATAGACAATGTTGTATCTTTATCAAAAATATATCCCTCATCTATTTCAGGGACCCAAGCAGTCTTTTCTTTAAAACCCTTTACAGATAATTTTGAATCAATTCCAAAAGTTTCTGAAACCTCAAATTTATGATCTGGTTTATTAGGTAATTCAATGTTTTTATTAATAGTCATATGTAATCTTTATAAACTTAGATGGCCATGATACTTTTTGAAATATGAAAGTTCTAGTTTTTTTCTAAACCATGTAAGATGAGCATTAATAATTAAATCATTAATTTGCATAATTTTGAACCTTAGGCGGTATTAAGAATGAATGAAAAAAGAAACCTATTTGAAAAATCATTAAACCTTTTTACATTGAATAGAGTTGATAGAGACATTTATAGCTGGAATGGAAAAAATGTTGGCTGGGGAAGGGTCTTTGGAGGTCAAGTAATGGCTCAGACTCTTATTGCTGCATATAAAACTATTGATGTAGATCATTATGCACACTCTTTTCATTCATATTTTTTAAGACCAGGCGATATGGATAAGCCGATTATTTTTACTGTTGATAGAATTAGAAATGGTAAAAGTTTTACCACCAGGAACGTTAAAGCATTACAAGATGGTGAAGCAATATTTAGTTGCTCAATTTCTTTTCAAAAAGATGAAGAGGGTCTTGAACATGAAATATCTATTCCGGATGTTCCTGCTCCAGAAGAACTTAAAGATGAACTTGAAATAAGAGAGATTCTTCTAAAAAAACTTAATATTGATAGTAAAGATATGCCAATGTTTTTAAGACAAAGGGAAATTGAAATGCGACCTGTAGAAATTCAAGATTATTTTGAACCAAAACGCATGCCTCCATATAAAAATACGTGGATTAAGCCCAAAGGAACAATTCCAGACGATCAAGTAATTCAGCAAGCTTTTTTATTGTATATATCTGATATGGGTTTATTAGCAGCTGCAAATAATTCTGTAGGAGTAAATTTTTTAACCAAGAATCTTCAAAATGCTAGTCTTGATCATGCAATCTGGTTTCATAAAAAACTTGATTTAAATGATTGGTTTTTATATTCAATTGACAGCCCAATCACACGCAATGCTAGGGGTTTCTCAAGAGGATCAATATTTTCAAAATCAGGTGAATTGGTTGCATCATGTGCTCAAGAGGGCCTAATTAGACTCTGGCCAGAGTCAAAAAAGAAATAGTTATATCGATCGAATTAATTCAGTTAAATATTTAACATTATCAGGATTAATGTCAGGAGTTATTCCGTGCCCTAAATTAAATATATAACCAGGATAGTCTTTAAATATAGCTAATATTTTTTTTACTTCTTTATTAATTGTATTTTTATCTTCAAGAAGAATTTTTGGATTAAGGTTTCCTTGAAGAGCTACCTTTTCAGATAGAAAATTTAAATCTAGATTTTGAACTCTCCAATATAGGCTTAGACAATCAGCACCAGATTCTGTCATAACATTGCTATTAAATATAGGATCTCTAGCAAATAATATTACTGGTATATTTTTTGTTTCTGAATCATTTTTAAGCAATTTTATGAGTTTTTTGATATAGCTCATGGAATAATTCTCATAATCTTTTTCATCTAAAAGGTTTGCCCATGAGTCAAAAATTTGAATCACATCTGCTCCAGCAGTAACTTGATGTTTTAAGTATAGAAAACAAGCATCTGTTAGTTTATCTAAAAAGATATGAGCCTCATTTTCATTAACCTTTATAAATTCTTTTGTATATTTAAAATCTTTAGATGAGCGGCCTTCAATTGAATAAGCTGCTAATGTCCAAGGACTTCCGCAAAAGCCTATTAAAGGAATATCGCTTGGTAATGCTTGTCTTATATTTGTTACTGCTTTGTATACATATGAGAGTTCATTTGGGTCAAACTCGGGTAGATTTTTTACATCTTTAGCAGAAAGGATTGGATTTTTAAAAACCGGACCCTCGCCCTCTAAAAACTCGACGCCCAAACCAAGCGCATCTGGGATGGTTAAAATATCAGAAAATAAAATTGAAGCATCAAGATTGAAAGCATTAATTGGTTGTAATGCCAATTCACAGCATACATCGGGGTTTTTACACATATCCAAAAAGTTTTTGAATTGTTTTCTAACAGCTCTATACTCAGGCATATAACGACCAGCTTGTCTCATGTACCATATTGGGGGCACATCTAATTTTTCTTTTCTTAGAGCTTTTAAAAATATTGAATTAGTTTCTGTCATGAAACATATTTTATTATACTTTTGGCTGCTTCACGTCCTTCCCAAATTGCTGTCACAACTAGATCTGATCCTCTTACCATATCACCTCCTGAAAATATTTTTTCATTGGAAGTTTGGAATTTAAATTCTTGATGCTCTTCAGCAAGAACTAACCCATTTTTTTTAGTATTAATATTAAATTCATCAAACCAAGAAGATGGGCTTGCTCTAAAGCCAAATGCAATCACAACAGCATCAGCCTCATAAACTACCTCAGATCCTGGAATGGGTATTGGAACTCTTCTAGCATTTTGATCTGGTTCACCTAACTGAGTTTTAACAATTTTTACACCCTCAACTTTATCTTCTCCAATAATATCAATAGGTTGTATATTAAACTCAAACTCTACTCCTTCTTCTTTAGCATTTTGTACTTCTCTTTTTGAACCTGGCATATTTTGCTCATCTCTTCTGTACAAACATTTTACTGATTTAGCACCTTGTCTAATTGCAGTCCTATTGCAATCCATCGCAGTGTCTCCTCCACCAAGCACGATAACGTTTTTACCTTTAAGATTTATAAAGTCCTCTTTTTTTTGTTTTAATCCTAAAAGCTTTTTGGTACTAGATATTAAATAATCTATAGCTTTATATACTTGAGGGAGTCTTTCACCAGCAAAGCCGCCTTCAAGAGAGGTGTAAGTTCCCATTGCTAAAAAAATTGCATCGTAATCTTCATATAGTTTCTTGAAAGGAATATCTGCACCAATTTCTTTGCCTAATTTAAATTTAACACCCATCTCTTCAAGAATTTTTCGCCTTCTTTTTACAACAGTTTTCTCCAATTTAAATTCAGGAATACCAAAAGTCAGCAATCCTCCAATTTCTTCATTTTTGTCATAAACATGACTATGAACGCCAGATCTTGTTAGTACATCTGCACATGCAATTCCAGCAGGGCCTGCTCCAACAATAGCTACCTTTTTATTGGTCCATTTTCTATGCGACATATCTGGCTTCCAACCCATTTCAAACGCTTTTTCAGTAATATATTTTTCTGTAGAGCCAATTGTAACTGCTCCAAAACCATCGTTTAATGTGCATGCTCCTTCACATAGCCTATCTTGTGGACATACTCTTCCACAAACTTCTGGCAAACTATTAGTAGAGTGACAAAGTTCAGCAGCTTCAATGATATTTCCTTCATTAACAAGCTTTAACCAGTCGGGAATATAGTTATGAACTGGGCACTTCCACTCACAATATGGATTTCCGCAATCTAAACATCTATGTGCCTGACTAGATGCTTGAACCTGATTATATTCACCATAAATTTCAACGAAACTAATTTTTCTTTCCTCTGCTGATTTTTTTGTAGGATCAAATCTGCCAACTTCAAGAAACTGAAAGTCATTTTCAAGCTTTTCATGTGTAGCATACTCATCTCTGAAATTTGCAGAAGTTATGCCTGCTCCTTTATTAGAAGATCCAAATATTTCTTCGCGCCACTTATAAAGCATCTCTAACGCATCATCATAATCTTCGACTGGAGCAAATGATTTTGTTATGTATTTGCCATTAACTCTTAGCTTGCCATAAAAAAATGGAGATCTAGGTTGAGTAAAAAGCAAAACTCCTTTCTCAATCTTATATTGCTTATTTTTTTTATTCATATTAAATTAAGTGAGTTGTATGACGAAGTATGACACTTTTAATAATTAATTGAAATAACTTTGTGATATAATTTACTTAAATTACATTCATTTATATGCCAGCACTTTTTAATAGAGAAGAATTTCGAGATAACTGTGGTTTTGGTCTTGTTGCCAATATTAATGGTGTAAAGTCTCATAAAATAATTACTAGCTCTATCGATGCTTTAATAAGCATGACCCACAGAGGAGGGGTTAGCTCTGATGGTAAAACAGGTGATGGGTGTGGACTTTTATTTGATATAGATCATAAATTTTATGCAGATACTATATTAAATGAACAAAATATTAATCTAGGAGATCATTTTGCTATTGGTCAAGTTTTCTTTAATGATGATTTAGAAAACATCTTACCTAAGATTAAAAAAATCCTTAAAAGAGAAAAATTGGAACTACAAACTTACAGAGTTGTTCCTACAAACGAAAAGATTTTAGGCCCTATCGCGTTTAATTGTATGCCGAAAATCTATCAACTCTTTATCAAGCCTCTAAATAAAGACTTCAACCAAGATATTTTTGAAACTGGTTTATTGCAAGCCAGGAAATTTATTGAAGAATTATATTCAAATGATGAGGTTTTATATGTCTGTAGTATGTCTTCTAAAACAATTGTTTATAAGGGGTTAATGCTTCCTGATGCAATAAAAGAATTTTATATCGACCTAAACAAAGAAAACTTTAGAGCATCGACCTGTGTTTTTCACCAAAGATTTTCAACCAATACAAGTCCTAGATGGCACCTTGCACAACCATTTAGATTATTAGCTCATAATGGTGAAATTAATGCTATCAGAGGTAATAGAAATTGGGTAAAAGCAAGGTCATCTAAATTTACCACCCCCTATATTCCTAAAATTCAAAAATTTAAAGAGCTTGTTAATGAAAAAGGCTCTGATTCATCGTCATTAGATAATATGATCGAGCTTTTAGTTAAGGGTGGAATAGATATATTTAGATCAATTAGGATGGTTTTACCACCTGCTTGGCAAAATATCCAAACTCTTGATCCTGATGTAAGAGGTTTCCATGAATATAACTCTATGCACATGGAGCCATGGGACGGTCCTGCTGGGATAGTAATGGCAGATGGAAAATGGGCTTTATGTGTACTTGATAGAAATGGTTTGAGACCGGCAAGATTCCAGCTAGATAAAGACAACATAATAACAATTGCATCAGAAACAGGCGTTAATCCTGTTAAAGAGGATGATATTGTTGTTTTAAGCAAAATGCATAGACAGATATATGATTTTTTTAGACAACAATTCGCCCAAGTAACCAATCCACCTATAGACTCTCTCAGAGAAGCAGCAGTCATGACACTTGAAACATGTTATGGACCAGAATTAAATATTTATGAAGAAACACCCGAGCATGCTAAGAGATTGGTAACAACCTCACCAGTATTATCATTCAGAAAACTAAATTCAATATTACATAATCCATACTTTAAATCTTCAGAGATAAATCTCTCTTTCAAAGAGAGTTCTGACCTTAAATCAGCTATTAAAAAATTACAAAAGGATGTTGAAGTAAAAGTAAGATCTGGTTCTTCTATTATCCATCTTGTTGAAGATTTGCCTAAGCCAGGAAGCTTGCCAATTAATGCATTATTAGCTGTAGGATCTGTTCATCAACATCTTGTAAAGCTAGGTTTAAGATCTGATGCAAATATCATAATAACAACCTCATCAGCTAGAGATACACATCAAATAGCTTGCTTAATAGGTTTTGGAGCAACTGCAGTTTATCCAACATTGGCTTATCAAACTATTCTTGATTTAACGGATAGAAATGAACTTAAGGGAGATGCTCATGAAAATTGTTCAAGATACAGGAAGGGTATTAACAAAGGATTACTAAAGATTATTTCTAAAATGGGCATATCAACTATTTCTAGTTATAGAGGTTCTCAGCTTTTCGAAATAGTTGGTCTAAATAAAGATGTTGTAGATTTATGTTTTACAAACACTGAAAGCAGAATAAAAGGTAAAACATTAAATGATATTGAGAAAGAACTTCGCTCTTTGAATGATTATGCTAGATCTAATTTAACTGATATGAACGTTGGTGGATTATTAAAGTATATTCATGGTGGAGAATATCATACTTATAATCCAGAAATCGTTAAAAAGCTTCAAGAGGCTGTTGCATCTGGCTCATACGAGACCTATTTAGAATATGCAAAGCTTGTTGATAAGAGACCACCTGCAATGCTTAGAGATCTTCTAGATATTAATACTGACAAAAATTCGATAGAGATAAAAAAAGTTGAATCACAAAAGCAAATTTTGAATAGATTTGATTCTGCTGGAATGAGTTTGGGAGCATTATCTCCAAAAGCACATGAAACTTTAGCTGAAGCCATGAACTCATTGGGAGGGCGTTCAAATTCTGGAGAAGGTGGAGAAGCTGTTGAAAGATATGGAACACTTAAGATGTCTAAGATAAAACAGATAGCATCTGGTAGATTTGGAGTTACCCCCCATTATTTGGTTAATGCAGAAGTTTTACAAATCAAAATAGCTCAAGGAGCAAAACCTGGAGAGGGTGGTCAGCTTCCTGGAGGCAAGGTCAATAAATTAATTGCAAAACTAAGATATTCAACACCAGGAGTTACCTTAATTTCCCCTCCACCTCATCATGATATTTATTCAATCGAAGATTTAGCGCAACTAATTTATGATTTAAAAGAGGTTAATCCAAAAGCTCTTGTATCTGTAAAGCTTGTATCTGAACCTGGTGTGGGAACTATTGCATCTGGTGTTGCTAAGGCATATGCCGATTTAATTACAATATCTGGACATGATGGTGGAACAGGGGCAAGTCCACTAACTTCCATAAGATATGCTGGATCACCATGGGAGCTTGGTTTAGCTGAAGCTCATCAAAGTTTAAGAGACAGTGGATTAAGGCATAAAGTTAGACTTCAAGCAGACGGTGGCATGAAAACTGGACTTGATGTAATAAAAGCAGCAATTCTTGGTGCTGAGTCATTTGGTTTTGGAACGGGGCCTATGATAGCAATGGGGTGTAAATATCTCAGAATATGTCACTTAAATAATTGTGCAACTGGAGTTGCGACTCAAAGAGATGATTTAATAAACCACCATTTTATTGGTGAAAAAGAAAGAGTAATGAATTACTTTAAGTTTATTGCTGATGATGTTAGATATCATTTAAGCGAAATGGGTATTTCTAAATTAGAAGATATTATTGGACAAACACAATATCTTAAAACAATTCAAGAACTTGATCAGCATTACAAGTCTGTTGATCTTTCAGACCTCTTATACAAGGATGACACAATAAATGAATCGTTTTATTGCACATCAAGGAAAAATCAACCTTGGGATAAAGGATTGCTAGCAAGGAAAGTTTTAAGAAAAGCAAAACCTTTTATAGATAATAATGAATCTGGATTAATAGAATCAAAAATATCAAATACTGATAGGTCGTTTGGAGCTTTAATATCAGGTTATATAGCAGAAAACTATGGAGAAGCTGGGCTTAAAAAACCATTAACAATCAATCTATCTGGCTCAGCAGGCCAGAGTTTTGGATGTTGGAATGCAAACGGATTAGTACTAAATATCGAAGGTGATGCTAATGATTATGTTGGCAAGGGTATGAATGGAGGAAGAATAGTTGTTAAAAATCATAATAAATATGCTTCTTCTGAGATGAACCCGTCTTTGGTAGGAAATACGTGTTTATATGGCGCAACTGGTGGAGAGCTTTATGTTTCAGGTAGGGCTGGAGAAAGATTTGCTGTAAGAAACTCAGGTGCAAAAGCAGTTATAGAAGGTGCGGGTGATCATTGTTGTGAGTATATGACTGGAGGACATGTTACTGTTTTAGGTTCTGTTGGTGCAAATTTTGGTGCAGGTATGACAGGTGGATTCGCATATGTTTTAGATGAAGATAGAACTTTTTTTGATAATTGCAATCGTGGACTAGTTAACCTTGAAAGAATTACAACAGAGGATATGCAGTCACACAGAAAACATCTTAAAGAAATAATTTCTAAGCACTATAAATATACAAAAAGCCAAAAGGCAAAAGAACTGGTTGATGATTTTGATAGATTTGAGCCTTATTTTTGGTTAGTGCTTCCAGCGGCATCAAATATTCATGATTTGCTTAAAGCAACAACTGCCAATGCTGCCTAATCAAAAGCTTTTTTTAAGTTTCTAGAATTATACTTATTGGTTATAAATGCTGATCCACTCTGATTAATTAAAATTAAATTTAATTTACCCTCAGAGACTTTTTTATCGTTAAGGATATATTTTTTTAGATCATTAAATTTATATTTTGAATAATTTGTATTAAGACCTAATGATTCAATAAGGTTAATCATATTATCTAATTGATGAGATCGAATATGACCTTCATAAAAGGATATTTTCCCAGCTATTATCATACCAAGAGTCACTGCAGCTCCATGTGTAATTCCTTTATATCTTTCAAAGGCTTCAATAGCATGTCCAAAAGTGTGCCCAAAATTAAGAATAGCTCTTATTCCTTTTTCTTTTTCATCACTTGTTACAATTTTTGCTTTTGATTTAATTGATTCTTCAATAATGTGCTCAAGCGCATTCAACCTTTTCTTCTTAATAGCATCTGAATTTAGTTGCATATAATTATTAAGTTTCTTGTTACCAATAAGAGCGTATTTTACAACCTCACCCATACCAGATTTGTATTCATGATCGGGCAGGCTTTCAAGATATTTTGTACTTATCAATACTTGGATAGGATTATAAAAAGAACCAACTAAATTCTTGCCTTGTTTGATATTTATGGCTGTCTTACCACCTACAGATGAATCAACTTGAGCTAAAAGAGTAGTTGGTATCTGAATGAAATCAATACCTCTTAAATATGTTGCAGCACAAAATCCAGTAATATCGCCAATCATTCCACCTCCAAAAGCAATCATGGCATCAGATCTATCAAATTTTAGATCAGCTAATTTCTCTAAAATTTTTGAATATGTAGAAAAAGATTTGGATTTTTCACCTTTTTCAATTGTGTATATATAGACTTTCTTGGAGCCTTTAAGGATATCTTTAAGATCTTTTATATATCTTTTAGGTATACCAGAATCTGTGACAACTAAAATTTTATTTTTATTTTTTAAAGAGGGTATAAGGTTCTTTTTTGTTAACGCATTTTTTGCAATTATGACGTTATATTTAGAATGACCTTTACCAACAGAAATAATCTTAGCCATAGTTTTTAACTAATTTAATAATTTCAGTAGATACTTCTTGGCTAGTTTTTCCTTCCGTATTAACAATATAGTCTGAAACTTCTTCATATAAGCTTTCTCTTTCAATATGAAGTTCTTTTAAAATTTGACCAGGATCACCATTTTTTAAAAGTGGCCTATCCTTGTCTTTTGAAGTTCTTTCAAGTTGGACTTCTATAGGTGTCGCTAAATAGAAAACTGTTCCTCTAGAAGATAAGAGTTCTCTATTAGATTCAGATAAAATTATTCCTCCGCCGGTAGATAATACAACCGAATTCTGTTGAACCATTTCTTCAAGAATCTTACTTTCTCTTTTTCTAAAGCCTTCTTCTCCCTCAAGATCAAAAATCCAGTCGATGGATGCTCCAGTTCTAGTTTCAATTTCTTCATCAGTATCAAAGAAATTAAGAAATAATTCATTAGAGATTATCTTCCCAACAGTTGATTTTCCTGATCCCATTGGACCTACTATAAAAATATTCATAATTGATTTATCTTTCGATTGGAAGGATTTTAACACCTAACTGAATAAAATAGTTTTTTTGGCATAAAAAGCTACACTTTAAAGTGATAAAATTGTGAAATATTTATGTTAAAGGCGATAAAAGTTCTATTTTGGTTCAGCATAACAGCTTGTGTGTTAGCTATTTTTTTAATTATTGGGTCGTATCTTACATTAAGACCAACTTTGCCAGAAATATCTCTTGTTGATGAGTCTCAATTACAGATGCCATTAAAGATATATACAGAAGATGGAGTTTTAATTGGTGAGTTTGGTGAAATTAAAAGGCGTCCTTTAGATTTTGAAGAAATACCAACTAATATGAAAAATGCATTTTTGGCAGCTGAAGATGATCAATTTTTTAAACATCAAGGAATTAGTTATTCTGGTTTAACAAGATCAGTCATTAGATGTTTGGGGCCAAGAGGTTGTTTTGGTGGCGGAGGTACCATCTCTATGCAGGTAGTTAGGGGATATCTTCTTACAAGAGAACAAACTGTTGTTAGGAAAATAAAAGAAATATTTTTAGCTCTTGAGTTAGAGGGAAAGGTAAGCAAAGAAGAAATTTTTGAACTATATGTTAATAGGAATTTTTTTGGCAACAGATCATATGGCATTGAAGCTGCTGCTAACACTTATTTTAATAATACTATCTCAGATCTGAATTTAGCTGAAATGGCAACAATCGCAGCAATGGCTCAATCTCCATCAGTTGTTAATGCAATAAAAGCTCCTGAAAGAACAAAGCAAAGAAGAAATTGGATTTTATCAAGGATGCTTTTGTTAAGAATGATTACAAAAGAAGATTATATGCTAGCAATTGAAGAACCACTTGCAGTTTCAAGAGATATTGACTTGTATGAGATTGATGGAAGACATCTTGCTGAAAGAGCAAGACAGGACATTATTCAGAGGTATGGTCTAGCTGCCTATAAAAATGGTTGGTCAGTATACACGACACTAAACTCAAAATTTCAACAAAGCGCAAGAAAGAATGTGCTTAATCAGCTTGCAGAGTATGACAAAAGGCATGGTTGGAAAAAGGCAGACAACTATATAGGTTTGTTTAATGAGGAGCAAATATCTTATCTTGAAGATTTAAATATTGATTTTATTTCAGATGAAACAACCTATTTCTCATATTATGAAGACGATGCAAGTCTCCCCAGTAGAATAAGTAAAGTATTTGAAAGTTATCCCTATTTAAATACTCACATAAAGGCTCTTGTGATAAGTATTGATAATGAGAAGTTATATTTTATAAATGAAAACCTAAAGATAGATAATTTAAGTTGGTCATCTGAATATGAATGGGCAAGAGAGAGGATATCAATAAATGAGAGGGGGCCGAGGCCAAAATCTTTTAAAGATTTTATCAGTGTTGGTGATTTTATTTATTTAAGAAAAGAAGAAGAATATTATTCATTGGATCAGATACCAGAGGCTGAGTCTTCGCTTATCTCAATTGACCCCAAAAGTGGGGCAGTAAAAGCTTATGTGGGTGGCTCAAATTTTAATAAAAGTAATTTTGATAGGGTGAGTCTCTCATATCCTCAATCTGGATCAAGCTTTAAACCTTTCATATACGCTTCTGCATTGGCTAATGAATATAATTTATCTTCTCTAATAAATGATGCTCCAATTGTGTTTGAGGATAAAAACTTAGAGAGTGTTTGGCGTCCAGAAAACTATACTGGTAAATTTTATGGGCCAACTTCTCTGCGTGACGCATTAATAAGATCACTAAATATAGTTTCCATAAAATTGCTAAGAGAAATTGGTATTTCTAATGCTAAAAATTATATTAAAAACTTTGGTTTTGAAGAATCAAGATTGCCCTCAGATTTATCTTTAGCGCTTGGATCAGGCAACTTCTCTCCAATAGAAATGGTAAGGGGCTTTAGTGTCATTGCCAATGGAGGCTACTTAACCGATCCATATTATATTGAGAAGATAGTTGATAGAGATGGAAATATTATTTATTCACATAATGATTATTTAGATCAAAAATATCAAAAAGATATTACTGCATTTCCATGGCTTGATACCTTAGAGATGAATATCAAAAAACCTTATTTTTTAATTGAGCCTCAATTAATTGGCGAAAGAGTTATTGATGAAAGAATTGCTTATTTAGTAAAAGATGCTCTTCAAGAATTTATGACAAGAGGAACGGCTGGAAGAAAATCATCATTTTTAAATAGAAAAGATATTGGAGGTAAAACAGGAACAACAAATGATGCAATAAGCACATGGTTTTCAGGCTTTCATGATGATTTAGCGACAACTGTTTGGGTTGGTACAGATGATTTTACTTCGCTCGGAGATGATGAGTATGGTTCTACCATAGCTCTACCAATATGGTTAGATTTTATGAGTGATGTTCTTGTAGACCTAGATATTAAAGAAAGTAAGATCCCAGAGGGATTATCTTTTGCAAGAGTTAATAAAAAGACAGGAAAAATAGATGACTCAGTAAATGCTGATATCTATTTTGAATTGTTTCTCAATGAAAATATAAAAGATTAATTTTTAAATATATTTACTGAAAGAAGCTCCCATACATTTTCAATATAATTGCTTGGAGAATCCTTAAATTTAGATCTTATGTACCTACCAACATTTCCTTCAAGACAAGTAACAATTAGCTGAGCAGATATTCCTGGTTGAGCAATTAAATTATCAGATTCTTCTGCAAGCATTTGCTTTATAGATAACTCAAGCCTTTCAAAGAATTGATTTACAGCATCAGATACGTTTTGTTCGCTAGCAGAAAGTGCTTCTCTTGATATCAATCTGGCAAATCCTTTATTTTTTTCAATAAAGATCATAAAAAACAAAAAGGTGTTTTTAACTTTTTCTTTTGCACTTAAATCAGCTTTTTTTAACTCTGCACATTTACTAAAAATAGCACCATCACAAAAAGAGAAAAGCTCAGCATAAATTGCTCTCTTGCTTGGAAAATGCCTATATAGAGCAGCTTCAGTAATATTTGATTTTTCAGCTAAAAGAGCTGTTGTAACTTTAGATAAGTTTCTTTCCTCAAGAAGACTTGCCAATGATTCCAAAATTATATTTTTTCTATCATTTTTCATTAATCTAAATTTATATCAATCTCAGGACAAATGCGAGATAGTTCTGACATAAATTTCTCTTGAATATTGTTCATATTATCAATCGAATCGCCCTCAAATCTTAAGACAAGCTTTGGTGTTGTATTTGATGCTCTTAATAATCCCCAGCCATTTTTATAATTAACCCTAAGACCATCAATGGTTATTTTTTCACCATCAAGCTCACATTCAGATATAAATTTCTCGATAATTTCAAATTTATTTTCGTCTGTAACAGAAATATTTAACTCTGGAGTTGAAAAAGAATCAGGATATTTATTAAAAATATCTGAGATGCTTCTATCTGATTTTGCCAATATTTCAGCAGCTCTTACAGCTGCATACGGTCCATCATCAAAACCATACCACTTATCATTAAAAAAAATATGGCCACTCATCTCTCCACCCAATAACGCATTATTTTTTTTGATAGCTTTTTTAATGTGAAAATGACCAGTTGGTGACATGATTGGGGTTCCACCGTTTTCCACTATTAAATTCTCCAGATGATTTGAGCACTTAACATCAAAAACAATACCACCTTTTTTAGTATTTAATATATCTTCTGAAAACAACATCATTTGCTTATCAGGAAAAATCATTTCTCCCTTATTCGTAATCAAACCAACTCTGTCGCCATCACCATCAAAAGCAAATCCAATATCTGCACTATTTTCCTTTACTGCTAATATGATATCTTTCAAGTTTTCAAGTTTACCTGGATCAGGATGGTGGTTAGGGAAATTTCCATCAACTTC
>RGHK01000002.1 GCA_010024215.1 Pseudomonadota bacterium
GTATGCAGAGTTAGATTAACAAGTGGTTTTGAAGTTACATCATATATTGGTGGAGAAGGTCATAATTTACAAGAACACTCTTTAGTACTTATAAGAGGTGGAAGGGTTAAAGACCTTCCTGGTGTTAGATATCATACTGTACGAGGAACACTTGATACTTCTGGGGTAGCAAATAGAAAGCAGAGAAGATCAAAATATGGAGCAAAAAAGGGTAAATAATTATGCCAAGAAGAAGAAGTCCTGAGAAAAGAAAAGTATTACCGGATCCAAAGTACAAAGATGTAATACTTGCAAAGTTTATGAATAATCTCATGAAAGATGGTAAAAAGTCTGTTGCTGAAAAAATTGTATATGGAGCTTTTGATCAAATTTCTAAAACTTCTAAAGAAGAACCTTTAGAAGTTTTTATGAAGGCTTTAGAAGAAGTTAGTCCAGTTGTAGAAGTTAAATCAAGAAGAGTTGGTGGTGCCAATTATCAGGTTCCAATTGAAATTAGACCAGCGAGAAGACAGGCTCTTGCAATGAGATGGATCGTAGACGCCGCTAGAAAAAGAAGCGAAAAATCTATGAATTTAAGATTGGCCGGTGAATTATTAGATGCTTCTCAAAAAAAAGGTTCAGCGGTAAGAAAAAGAGAAGATGTTCATAAAATGGCTGAGGCTAACAAAGCTTTCTCTCACTTCAGATTTTAATTAACTAAATAAAAAGACTATGGCAAGACAAACTGTATTAAATAAATATCGTAATGTTGGTATATGTGCTCACGTTGATGCTGGTAAGACAACTACTACTGAGAGAGTCCTTTTTTATACAGGTCTTTCTCATAAAATTGGTGAGGTTCATGATGGTGCTGCAACCATGGACTGGATGGAGCAAGAGCAAGAAAGAGGAATTACTATTACATCTGCTGCAACAACATGTTTTTGGAGTGGAATGGAGCAACAATATCCACAGCACAGAATAAATATAATTGATACACCTGGTCACGTTGATTTTACTATTGAGGTCGAAAGATCTCTTAGGGTTCTAGATGGTGCTGTAGTTGTTTTTTGTGGTACATCAGGAGTAGAACCTCAATCGGAAACAGTATGGAGACAAGCTAATAGATATGAAGTCCCAAGAATTGTTTTTGTTAATAAAATGGATAGAGCTGGAGCTAATTTTGATAGAGTTATAGACCAGATTAAAACAAGATTGCAAGCTAATATTGTTCCAATTCAATATAACATTGGAACAGAAGACGAATTTAAAGGGGTTGTAGATTTAATTAATAACCGTGCAATTTATTGGAATGAGGATGATCAAGGTTTAACTTTTGATTCAAGAGATATACCTGAAGATTTGGTTGATAGATGTTCTCAATTAAGAGAAGAGATGGTTGAGGCTGCAGCAGAAGCTAATGAAGAGCTGATGGATGCATATCTTGAATCAGGAGAGCTAACTGTTGAACAGATCAAAGAAGGCCTAAGGATTAGATCTTTAGCAAATGAATTGATTGTTGGTTTATGTGGATCTGCATTTAAAAATAAGGGTGTTCAAGCAGTTTTAGACGCTGTTATTGATTTTCTTCCTGCTCCAGATGAAGTTAAGGCTATATCAGGAGTTATACCAAATAATTCTCAAGAAGATGAAGTGGCTGATTCAAGAAAATCATCAGATGATGAGCCTTTTTCAGCTCTAGCTTTTAAGATTGCTACGGATCCTTTTGTAGGAACACTTACTTTTATCAGAGTTTATTCTGGAGTTTTGTCTGTTGGAGATGCAGTTATTAATTCTACAAAATCAAAAAAAGAACGAATTGGAAGAATGGTACAAATGCACTCAAATAATAGAGAGGAAATAAAAGAAGTCAGAGCCGGCGATATTGCTGCCTGTATAGGATTAAAGGATATAACAACAGGTGATACTCTATCAGATGTTGATAAGCCAATTGTCCTTGAGAGAATGGACTTTCCTGAGCCTGTTATATCTGTTGCTGTAGAGCCAAAATCTAAGCCTGATCAAGAAAAAATGTCTTTAGCACTTGGTAAATTAGCACAAGAAGATCCTTCTTTTAGAGTTGCAAGTGATGAAGAGTCTGGCCAAACAATTATTTCAGGCATGGGTGAACTTCATTTGGATGTTCTTGTAGACAGAATGAGAAGAGAGTTCTCTGTGGAGGCTAACATTGGTAAACCTCAGGTTGCTTATAGAGAAACAATTAAAGAATCCGTAGAAGTTGAAGGAAAGTTTGTAAGGCAAAGTGGTGGTAAAGGTCAATATGGTCATGTTTGGTTGAAACTTGAACCATTAGGTTTAGATGACGAATATGAATTTGTAGATAAGATTGTAGGTGGTGTAATTCCAAAAGAATATATACCAGCAGTGAATAAAGGTATCCAGGAACAAATGCAAAATGGTGTAATCGCTGGATATCCTTTATTAGCATTAAGAGCAACTTTATATGATGGTTCATTTCATGATGTAGACTCTAATGAAATGGCATTTAAAATTGCTGGATCTATGGCTCTTAAAGAAGGAGCTACCAAAGCTAAACCAGCTATATTAGAACCAATAATGAAAGTTGTAGTTGTTACACCTGAAGAGCATATGGGTGACGTTGTTGGTGATCTAAATAGAAGAAGAGGAATTATTTTAGGTATGGAGGATATAACCTCAGGGAAAGAAGTGTCATCAGAAGTACCTCTAGCAGAAATGTTCGGGTATGCAACAGATTTAAGATCAGCTACTCAAGGTAGAGCAACATTTACTATGGAATTTACTAAATATGGAGAGGTTCCAAGTAATATAGCTGAGACTTTAAAAACATCGTAAAACAGAGCCTATAAAACTGTTTAATAATGTTGACAGTTGAGCTCTAAGGGGCGTAGAATACGCCACATTTTGCGATAAGTGAAATAAGAATAGAATTTAAAAATAAAGGGTAATAAGGAAAAAAATGGAGAATCAATCAATCAGAATTAGGCTAAAGGCTTTTGATTATAGACTGATTGATGCTTCGGCTAAATTAATAGTTGAGACTGTAAAAAAAACAGGCGCAGTTATTAATGGGCCAATCCCATTACCTGTAAAAAAAGAGAGAACAACAATATTAAAATCTCCGCATAAAGATAAAGATGCAAGAGATCAATATGAGATTGTTACATATAAAAGACTAATGGATATAGTCAAGCCAACTGATAAAACAGTTGATGCTTTAATGAAATTAGATCTATCCTCTGGGGTAGATGTTCAGATAAGCCTGGGCTAATCCAATTTTTAACGCAATTAGCGGCCATAGAGGGTAAAAGCCCCGTAAAAGGAGATTAAATTGAGCATAGGCTTAATAGGAAAAAAATCAGGAATGTCTCGTCTTTTCCTAGAAGACGGAGAGTCAGTCCCAGTTACTGCAGTTTCTGTTTGCGGTAACTTTATAGCAGACATAAAAACATCTCAAAGAGATGGATATAACGCTTATGTTGTATCTAAAACTACCAAGTCTAATAACGTTAACAAAGCCAAAAGTGAATTTTATAAAAAAATTAACCTTGAGCCAGGCATCTTAGCAGAATTTAGGTCTAGAGATGAAATATCAGAGGAATTCCAGGTTGGAAAACATTTAACTGCTGATATTTTTGAAGTTGGACAGTATGTTGATGTAACCGGAACATCAAAAGGTAAAGGGTATGCGGGTGTTATTAAACGTCATAATTTCTCTATGCAAGATGCTACTCATGGTAACTCATTGTCACATAGAGCTCATGGGTCTATTGGGCAATGTCAGACACCTGGGAGAGTGTGGAAAGGAAAAAAAATGTCCGGGCACATGGGTAACGTTCAAAAAACCGTACAAAGCTTAAAGATAGTAGAGCTTGATGTTGAGAACAATATTATTTATATCAAAGGTGCAGTTCCAGGATTCAATGGATCTGACTTAAAAATCAAACCAGCTCTGAAAAAATCATGAAAATAGAATTATTATCATCAACAAAGAATCAAGATATAAATATATCTGAGAATGCCTTTAGTAAAGATTTTAATGAATCTTTAGTACATCAAGCTGTAGTAAGTTTTCTTGCTGGTTCAAGACAAGGAACTTCTAAACAAAAGACAAGATCTGAAGTTAGAGGTGGCGGAAAGAAACCATATAGGCAAAAAGGAACTGGTAGAGCTAGAGCTGGAACTATCAGAAGCCCACTGTGGAGAGGTGGTGGAATAGCATTTGCTGCTACACCAAGGAACTATAGTAAAAAAATCAATAAAAAAATGTATAGGGCGGCCATTAGGTCAATATTTTCTGAACTTTTACGTCAGGGTAGGCTTGTCGCAATTGAGAAACCTGTTCTTGAAAAACCTAAGACAAAAGAAATTGCAAATTTCTTGAAAGAATTCTCATTAAGTAAAGTTCTAATCATTACAGATGAGCTAGATGTAAATTTGTACTTGTCTGCTCGTAATATCCCTAATGTAGATATTATTACGGTAAGAGAAATCAATCCTGTTAACCTTCTTAAAGCTCAAAAAGTTGCTGTGACTGCAGATGCATTCAAAAAAATTGAGGAATGGATAGATGCGTAACGAAAAATTATACACATTAATAAAATCTCCAATAGTTACTGAAAAGTCTGCAAGAATTGGTGAATCTCTGAAACAAATAGTTTTTAAGGTAGATTTAGATGCCAATAAAAGAGAAATTAAGAAAGCAGTAGAAGAGCTTTTTAAAGTTGAGGTTATTAAAGTTACTACCTCAGTTGTTAAAGGTAAAAGAAAAAGAAATAGATTTGGGTTGTACAAAAGATCAGATTATAAAAAAGCTTTTGTATCTCTAAGTGCAGACTCAGATATTCAGTTTGAGGGTATGAATTAATCATGGCAGTTATAAAAGCAAAACCAACCAGTCCAGGAAGACGTGGTGTCATATCTGTAAAGGCTGACCTTTATAAAGGTAAGCCATTAAAATCTTTGACTCGTGTTAAGTCAAAAAATGGTGGCAGAAATAACAATGGTAGGATTACTGTTAGACATCAAGGCGGAGGCCATAAACAACATTATAGAATTATAGACTTTAAAAGAAATAAGTTTGATATACCCGCTGTTGTTGAAAGAATTGAATATGATCCAAATAGATCAGCTCACATAGCTCTACTTTTATATAAAGATGGGGAAAGAAGATACATTATTGCTCCATCAAAACTAAGAGTTGGAGATGAAGTAATATCTGCTGAAAATTGTGAGATCAAAGTTGGAAATTCCATGAAGCTTAAGGATATTCCACTAGGTACAAATGTTCATTGTGTTGAATTAAAACCACTAAAAGGAGCTCAATTGGCTAGAAGTGCTGGAACATCAGCGCGTTTAGTTGCAAAAGAAGGAATTTATGCAACTTTAAGACTTCAATCTGGTGAAACTAGAAAAGTTTTATGGGAATGTAGAGCAACTCTTGGAACAGTTTCTAATCAAGAAAATAATCTTAGATCATTGGGTAAGGCTGGAGCTAAAAGATGGAGAGGTGTTCGACCTACAGTTAGAGGTGTTGCTATGAACCCAGTAGATCATCCTCATGGTGGTGGTGAAGGAAGAACCTCAGGAGGTAGACACCCTTCAACTCCTTGGGGTGTACCAACTAAAGGATATAAAACTAGAAAAAATCAAAGAACAGATGATTTAATCATCAGAAGAAGAGGAAGCAGGAAGTAATAAATATGCCAAGATCATTAAAAAAAGGACCATTCATAGATTTATCTCTTGAAAAAAAGGTTGAAGCTGCATTAGCTTCAAACGACAAAAGGCCAATTAAAACTTGGTCAAGAAGATCTATGGTAAATCCATCAATGGTTGGACTAACTATAGCAGTTCATAACGGTAGACAGCATGTACCTGTTTATATTAATGAAGATATGGTAGGTCATAAATTAGGTGAGTTTGCTATAACAAGAACCTTTAAAATGCATTCTGGCGATAGGAAGGCTAAATAATGGAAACAAGAGCTTATTTAAAAGGAACTAGGCTATCTCCACAAAAAGCAGGCTTGGTAGCTAATGCTATAAGGGGTAAGTCCGTTCAAGATGCTATGGATTTTCTTACATTCAACAAACAAAAAGGATCTGCTGTTATCAAAAAATTACTTGAATCAGCAATTGCAAATGCTGAGCATAATGATAAAGCTGATATTGATTTACTAAATGTTAAATCGATTATTGTTAATCAGGGTATGAGATTAAAAAGAATGAAACCAAGGGCTAGAGGAAGAGCAGACAGAATTATCAAACCTACATGCCACATTGAAATCATATTAGCTGAAGGGGACAAATAATGGGACAAAAAGTACATCCAAATGGCTTTAGATTAGGTACTTCAAAAAAGCAAAATGCAAATTGGTATGCAAAAGGTAAAGATTTTTCAACTAATTTAATTCAAGATCTAAAAGTTAGAGATTATTTTAAGAAGAAATTAAAAAATTCTTCTATTAGCAGGATTGAGCTTGAAAGATCAGCAGAAAATTTTGTGGTTTCTATATACACATCTAGACCTGGAATAATTATTGGTAAAAGAGGCGAAGAAATTGATAATTTAAAAAAGGCTGTAGAAAAAATTGTTAAAAGACCATCTCAAATTAACATCAAAGAGGTTAAGAAACCTGATTTAGATGCTCAGATTCTTGCAGAAGGCGTTGCTCAACAGCTTGAAAAAAGGGTCATGTTTAGAAGAGCAATGAAAAGAACTGTTCAGAGTGCTTTAAGACAGAGTGCTAAAGGTGTAAGAATCGAAGTTTCTGGAAGGTTAAATGGTGCTGAAATAGCAAGAACAGAGTGGTACA
Source organism: Pseudomonadota bacterium (assembly GCA_010024215.1). Taxonomy (GTDB): domain Bacteria; phylum Pseudomonadota; class Gammaproteobacteria; order Magnimaribacterales; family D2472; genus SCGC-AAA076-P13. The sequence continues at coordinate 6,797 of RGHK01000002.1, forward strand.
GAGAAGGTAGAGTTCCTTTACATACTCTAAGAGCTGATATTGATTATGCAACAGCTGAAGCATTAACCACTTACGGAATTATTGGTGTCAAAGTTTGGGTTTTCAAAGGTGAAATCACAGAAGATCCATTTAAAACTGAAGTTGGAGTTAATTAAGAATGTTACAGCCAAAACAAACTAAATTTAGAAAAATGCACAAAGGCAGAAATAGAGGCCTAGCGCAAAATGGCAATACTGTTGCTTTTGGTAGATTTGGTCTTGTTGCCTCTGGCAGAGGTCGAATAACTGCTCGTCAGATAGAAGCGGCAAGACGTGCAATGACAAGACACATTAAAAGAGGTGGAAACATTTGGATAAGAATTTTCCCAGACAAACCTATAACAAAAAAACCTTTAGAGGTCCGAATGGGTAAAGGTAAAGGAAATGTTGAATATTGGGTAGCCCTTGTTCAGCCAGGAAAAGTTATGTTTGAAATGGCAGGAGTGGAAGAAGCACTTGCCAGAGAAGCTTTTAAGCTTGCTGCAGCAAAACTTCCTATTAAAACTCACTTTTTAAGTAAGGACGTATAGATGAATAAAGAATTACAAGACCTTAGAAAGAAAAATCTAGAACAGCTAGATGCAGAGTTATTGGCTACTAGAGAAGAGCAATTTAATTTAAGAATAAAACATAAGACTGGTCAGTTAAATGAGACCAATCAACTTGGATCTGCAAGAAAAAAAATTGCAAGAATAAAAACATTAATGAATGAATTAAAAACACAGGATAGCAAATAATGAGCACAACTAATCCAAGAGTTCTATCAGGAGTTGTTACCAGCGATAAGGCTGACAAAACAATTACTGTAAGAATAGAAAGAAAAGTAAAGCATCCTCTTTATGGAAAAGTTATGAAGAGAGCAACAAAAGTTCATGCGCATGATGAAAACAACTCAGCTTCAATTGGTGATGTTGTTACTGTTAAAGAATGTAGACCGATTTCCAAAAATAAGACTTGGGTTCTTGTTCAAGAAAATGTAGCTGCAAATGCAAATGAAGCTAATACCGTTGAGGAGAGTGAATAATGATTCAGATGCAGTCTTTATTAAAAATTGCTGATAACAGCGGAGCAAGAAGTGTTATGTGTATCAAGGTTCTTGGGGGATCAAAAAGGAGATATGCAAATATTGGTGACATTATTAAGGTTGCAGTAAGAGAAGCTATCCCAACTGGAAAAGTTAAGAAGGGACAAGTTGTCGATGCATTAATAGTAAGAACAAAAAAAGGTGTTAGAAGAAGAGATGGATCATTAATTAAGTTTGACGAAAATGCAGCTGTTCTTATCAATAACCAAAAAGCTCCTATTGGAACTCGTGTATTTGGTCCAGTTACCAGAGAACTGAGAGATGGTAAGCACATGAAAATTCTATCTTTAGCTCCGGAGGTTTTATAACAATGATTACTCCAACGAAATTAAGAACTGGTGACGAAGTAATAGTGGTTGCTGGTAAAGATCTCGGAAAAAAAGGGACTTTAAGAAAAATATTAAAAGCAAAAAACAAAGGTATTGTTACTGGAATCAATATGGTAAAAAAACATACAAAGCCTAATCCAGAAATGGGTGTTACTGGTGGAGTTGTTGAACAAGAAGCTGCAATTGCATTATCAAATTTGGCTATATGGAATCCAGGTAAAAAATCTAAAGATAAGATTTCATACTCAACAAACAAAGAAGGGAAAAAAATTAGATTATATAAATCTGATAATAAAGAGATAAAGTAGATGTCAAATTTAAGAGAAAAATATAATTCAGAACTTAAGGGTGTGCTTCAAGAAAAGCTTGGCATTAAGAATGTTATGGCTGTCCCAAGACTAACAAAAGTAGTCATTAATATGGGAGTTGGTGAGGCGGCCAATGACAAAAAACACCTTGAATCTGCTGTGCAAAATCTTACCGCTATTGCTGGTCAAAAACCTGTTATTACAAAAGCAAGAAAATCAGTAGCAAGCTTTAAAATTCGTGAAGGCTGGCCTTTGGGCTGCAAAGTAACCCTTCGTGGCAACAAGATGTATGAGTTTATGGAAAGACTTATCAACATAGCAATTCCAAGAGAAAGAGATTTTAGAGGCTTAAGTCCAAAATCTTTTGATGGCCAAGGAAATTATAATTTTGGTATCAAGGAACAAATAATATTCCCTGAGATTAAGTTTGATAATGTTGACACCATCAGGGGTATGGATATTTGTATAAATACATCTGCAACTAACAAAGAAGGTGCTAAAGCTCTATTAGAAGTTTTAGAGTTTCCATTTAAGAAATAGGTAAATAATATGGCAAAAAAATCAATGATCGCTAGAGAGCAAAAACGAATCAAAATGGTTGCTAAGTATGCTGAGAAAAGAGCAGCTTTAAAAGCAATCATGAATGATCAAAATGCAAGCAGTGAAGAAAGGTATGAGGCTTCAATAAAGTTTCAGAAACTTCCACGAAACTCTAGTCCTTCAAGAGTAGTTAGAAGATGTCAGGTGACTGGTAGACCTCATGCTGTATACAGAAAGTTTGGCTTAAGTAGAATCAAGCTTAGAGAAGCAGCCATGAGAGGCGACATTCCAGGTTTAGTTAAATCAAGTTGGTAATAATAATATGAGTTTTCAAGATCCTATAGCAGATTGTTTAACAAGAATACGCAATGGCCTAATGCGTGGAAAAGTAGATGTGGACGTTCCTTATTCAAAACTTAAACATGAATTAGTTAATGTGTTAGTTGCAGAAGGCTATGTAAAAAGCTGTGCAAAGACAGAGCATGATGGTAAGCCTGTTCTCCAAGTGGTATTAAAGTACCATAACGCCATACCTGTAATTAAAACTCTTAAGAGAATAAGCAAACCAAGCTTAAGAAAATATTCACCCTCAAATGAACTTAAGGCAGTAAAAAATGGTTTAGGAGCATATATTGTTTCTACCAATCAAGGCCTTATGACTGATACAGAAGCTAGATCAAAGAATGTTGGTGGCGAAATTTTGTGTGAGGTATTTTAATATGTCTAGAGTAGCAAAGAGCCCAATAGAAATAGTTGAAGGTGTAACAGTAAACCTTACAGATTCTTGTATTGAGGTTAAAGGTAAGGTTGGTGAATTAAAATTTGATTTACCAGAAACCGTTTCTTTAGAAATAGATGACAATATCATCAATGTTCGATATAACGAGAACGATCAACAATCAGTTGCCCTTGCTGGAACAACCAGAGCATTAGTTAATAATATGATTGTTGGTGTTTCTCAGGGTTTTGAAAAAAAACTTGAATTAAAAGGTGTTGGATATAGAGCAAAAGCATCTGGAAAATTGCTTGAGCTCACTTTGGGTTTTTCTCACCCTGTAAAGTATCAACTGCCTGATGAGGTTCAAGTAGAAACGCCTTCTCAAACAGAAGTTGTTTTAAAAAGTCACAACAAGCAAATATTAGGTCAAGCTGCTGCTGAAATAAGAGCTTTTAGACCACCAGAGCCATATAAGGGCAAAGGTGTTAGATACTCTGATGAAAATGTTAGAAGAAAAGAAGCTAAAAAAGCTGCTGGAGCATAAAAATGAGCATTAAAAATTTATCTAGATTAAGAAGAGCAAAAAAAACAAGAATGAACATTAAGAATCAGGAAACGCCTAGATTGAGTGTTTATAGATCATCAAAACATTTTTATGCTCAAGTATTTGATAGTTTAGGTACTAAAGTCATTGCTTCTGCATCTACAACTGAGAAAGATTTAGGCACTAAATCTAATAATTTAGCTGGAGCTGAAGCTGTTGGAAAAAAAGTTGCAGAAAGAGCAATTGAAAACGGAATTAAGAAAGTAGTTTTTGATAGATCAGGATATAAATATCATGGTCGAATAAAGGCTTTGGCTGATTCTGCTAGACAAGCTGGACTGGAGTTTTAATTAAATTATGAAAGAAAATAATATAGCAAATAACCAACAAGTAGATACGCTTGAAGAAAAGTTAGTTCAAGTTAACAGGGTGGCTAAGGTTGTAAAAGGCGGAAGGATTTTTGGTTTCACAGCATTAACAGTAGTTGGTGATGGGAATGGAAGAGTTGGTTTTGGAAGAGGAAAGGCTAAAGAAGTTCCAATAGCAATACAAAAAGCAATGGAAAATGCTAGAAGAAGCATGGTTGAAGTAGAGTTAAACAATACAACTTTATGGTATCCAGTTAAAGCAAAACACGGATCAGCAAATGTATACATGCAGCCTGCTTCTGAGGGTACCGGTATTATTGCTGGCGGTGCAATGAGAGCTGTTTTAGAGTTGGCGGGTGTTCAAAATGTATTGGCAAAATGTTATGGATCAACAAATCCAGTTAACGTTGTTAGAGCGACTATCAATGCATTAAGTTCCATGGAGTCTCCAGAAACTGTATCTGCTAGAAGAGGAAAAAAGGTTGAGCAAGCATCATGAGTAAAGATAAAACAATGACTATTAAATTAGTTAAAAGCGGTATTGGAAGAATGGAGAAACATAAGCTATGCATTAAAGGCTTAGGTTTTAAGAAATTAAATCAAACTGTAACTATATTAGATACACCAAGCAATCGTGGCATGGTTAATAAAATAGCTGACATGATTGAAGTTCAGGAAGGTTAAGATGAGTGAGAATAATACAAATGTCATGTCATTAAACAGTCTAACTAATAAAGGCACAGCCCAAAATAGAAAAAGAGTGGGTAGAGGCATGGGCTCTGGAAACGGTAAGACGGCTGGCAGAGGTCATAAAGGCCAAAAGTCAAGATCTGGAGGAGGAGTCAGGTTAGGTTTTGAGGGTGGTCAAATGCCTTTACAAATGAGATTACCAAAGTTTGGTTTTTCCTCAAGAAAAAATAATTATTTAAAAGAAGTGAATGTTAAAAACATCGACGGCTTAAAAACTGTAACTTTAGAAACATTAAAGGAAAACAAGATTATTCCTAAGTCTGTCAAAAAAGTTAAGATTTTTGGTACTTTTGATCTTGGATCAAAAGTAAATGTGGAAGGAATTAAGGTTACTAAAGGGGCCAAAGAGTCAATAGAAAAAGCTGGCGGTACCGTTTCAGAAATTTCAAAAGATGTTACCCAGGAGTCAAAATAATAAATGAGTGAACAGGGAAAAGGCATGAGTGATCTTTGGAAAAGATTACGATTCGTATTTGTTGCAATTCTTGTGTATAGAATTGGAACACATATCCCTATTCCCGGAATAGATCCTGATAGATTGGCTGCATTATTCGATCAAAATCAGGGAACCATTATAGAAATGTTTAATTTATTTTCTGGTGGTGCACTAGAGAGAATGAGCATATTTGCATTAAATGTTGTGCCATACATTTCATCAGCAATTATTATGCAACTATTTTCAAACTCTATACCATATTTACAAGAACTAAAAAAAGATGGTCAGGCTGGTAGAAATAAGATAACTCAATACACTAGATACGGAACTGCTGTTTTAGCATTTATACAAGCATCAGCTCTCGCTGTTACTCTATCTGCAAGCGGTTTGGCCTATACTCCTGGTCCTTCATTTTTTGTATCAGCTGTCTTTTCAGTTGTAGCAGGAACTATGTTCTTAATGTGGTTGGGTGAACAGGTTTCTGAGAGAGGAATTGGTAATGGAATATCTATTATCATAGCAACAAGCATTCTTACTGGTATACCTGGAGCCATAGGACAAGCTCTTGAACAATCAAGACAGGGTGATATAAGTGTTCTTGTTTTGATAGCTATTGGTCTTTTATCCATGGCTGTTATAGCTGTAGTAGTTTTCATTGAAAGGGGTCAAAGAAGAATCACTGTAAATTATGCACAAAGGCAGCAAGGCAGAAAATTAATGCAAGCCCAAACAAGTCATTTACCATTTAAAGTTAATATGGCTGGCGTCATTCCTGCTATTTTTGCAAGTACATTTTTGTTATTCCCAGCATCATTATCTACTTGGTTTGGACAAAGTGAATCATTAGGATTTTTACAGAGCTTTTCTTTAGCATTAAATCCTGGGCAACCTTTATATATTCTAGTTTTTGCAGGATTAATAATAAGTTTTTGCTTTATTTGGCTTGCCTTAACATTTAATACTAGAGAAGTTTCTGATAATTTAAAAAGATCAGGAGCATATATTGCTGGAATAAGACCTGGTGAGCAAACAGCAAATTATATTGATTCAGTTTTAGCAAGACTGACAGTATTTGGAGCAATCTATTTAACACTTATTTGTCTACTTCCTTTAGCTCTAATTAATTTCGCAGGCATATCGCAGACTATTGCAGTGGGTGGAACTTCTGTATTAATTATTGTGGTAGTTTTAATGGATTTTATGGCACAAGTTCAATCTCATATGATGTCATCACAGTATGCATCATTAATGAAGAAAGCTAATTTAAAAAATTATAAAAGGTAATATGAAAGTTAAAGCATCAGTAAAGAAAATATGCAGAAATTGCAAAATTGTAAGACGTAATGGTGTCTTATTTGTAATCTGTAAAACAGATCAAAAACATAAGCAGAGGCAAGGTTAATATATGGCTAGGATTGCAGGAGTAAATATTCCAGAAAATAAACACGTTGAAATATCTTTAACTCATATTTTTGGAATTGGTAGAAAGACAGCACAGAATATTTGTACTGAATTAAAAATTGACTATACAAGGAAAATATCAGATTTATCTGAAGAAGAAATTGAAAGCATTAGAACAGCAGTAGGAAAGCTGGTTGTTGAAGGAGATCTTAGAAGAGATATCAGTACAAATATCAAAAGATTAATGGATCTTAAGACATATAGAGGTATAAGACATAGAAGAAAGCTGCCTACAAGAGGTCAAAATACTAAGAATAATGCTAGAACTAGAAAAGGCCCTAAAAAGCCAATGAGAGGTTAATTAGATGGCAGCTAAAGGAAAAAAAGGAAAGAAAATAGTAACAGATGGTGTTGCGCATGTGCATTCATCTTTTAATAACACAATTATTACAATAACTGACAAGCAAGGTAATACAGTATGTTGGGCAACATCTGGTGGATCTGGTTTTAAAGGTTCTAGAAAAAGCACACCATTTGCAGCACAAATTGCTGCTGATAAGGCAGGAAATGCTGCAAAAGAGTTTGGCATGATAAATTTAGATGTAAAGGTTAAAGGACCAGGTGGAGGAAGAGAATCTGCTATCAGAGCTTTGAATGCATGTGGACTAAAAATAAAAAGTATTACTGATGTGACTCCGCTTCCACATAATGGTTGCCGTCCATCTAAGAAGAGAAGGGTTTAAGGGAGTATTAAATGGCAAGATATACAGGACCAAGATTAAGGCTTTCAAGAAGAGAAGGTACAGACCTCTATCTAAAAAGTGGTATTAGAGCGATTGAATCAAAATGTAATATGGATTCTCCTCCTGGAGCTGCAGGTGGTGCACGAAGAGGAAGATTGTCTGATTATGGACTTCAGTTAAGAGAGAAACAAAAAGTTAGACGTATGTATGGCGTCTTAGAAAAACAATTTAGAAATTATTATAAAAAAGCTGCATCTTCAAAAGGCAATACTGGAGAAAACTTACTTAGCTTGCTTGAATCAAGAATGGATAATGTTGTTTATAGAATGGGTTTTGGCTCAACAAGAGCTGAGGCAAGACAAATGGTTTCCCATAAAGCTTTTAAAGTAAATGGTAATGTAGTTAATATTCCTTCTTATCAAATACAACCTGGTGATGAGATTGAAGTTAGAGAAAGAAAAAAAGGTCAATTAAGAATTGCTTCTGCTTTAAAAATTGCTGCTTCAAGAGAAGAGTGTGATTGGATTGAAGTAGATGAAGCTAATTTGAAGGGTGTTTATAAGTCAGTTCCAGATAGAACAGATTTAAGCACAGAAATAACACCAAATCTGTCAAAGATTACGTTAGAGCCCCTAGAAAGAGGTTTTGGACATACTTTAGGTAATGCTCTAAGAAGAATTTTATTATCATCAATGCCTGGTGCTGCGGTCACAGATGTTGCTATCGATGGAATTTCACATGAATACAGCACTATAGAAGGTGTTAGAGAAGATGTCATTGATATTTTATTAAATATAAAAGATATGCCTGTTAATGTTATTGAGGGTAACAAAGCAGAGATTACTCTTGACGTAACTGGCCCATGCGATGTCTTAGCTTCATCTTTCGAGGTTCCTGGTAATGTTGAGCTTGTGAATCCTGATTTTCATATTGCAACAATAGTAGATAAAGTTAATTTAAAAATGACACTAACTGTTAGGACTGGGAGAGGATACGAGCCGGCAGACCTAAGAGATGATGAAGATAGAGTGGTTGGAGCGCTAAAAGTCGATGCTTCTTATAGTCCTGTTAGGAGAGTTTCTTATACTGTTGATAATGCAAGATTTGAAAAAAGAACTGACCTTGATAAATTAGTAATTGAGCTTGAAACTGATGGAACTCTAGATCCAAAGATGGCTATAGAGCACTCTGCAACTATTCTTCAACAACAATTAAGTGCTTTTGTTGATCTTGATGCGATTGCTGAGCAAGAAGCTAAGAAAGATCAAAATGATTTTGATCCTCTTTTATTGAGATCAATAGAAGAATTAGAATTAACTGTTAGATCAACAAATTGCTTAAAAGCCGAAAGTATCTTTCTTATAGGTGATTTAATTCATAGATCTGAGTTCGATTTATTAAAAACTCCTAACCTTGGAAAGAAATCTCTTAATGAGATTAAAGATGTATTAGCTTCTAAAGATCTTTCTTTAGGAATGAATGTAGAAAATTGGCCACCAGTAGGATAAATCATGAGACATAGAAAAGCAGGAAGAAAACTAAACAGAAACTCTTCTCATCGAAAAGCATTACTAAAAAATCTTGCTATTGCTCTTATTGAGCAGGAGATTATTAAAACGACCTTGCCTAAGGCAAAAGAGTTAAGGAAAGTAATTGAGCCTTTAATTACTCTTGGAAAAGTTGATTCTGTTGCTAACAGAAGGCTTGCTTTTAATCGATTAAGATCTGACGCTGCTGTAGCTAAACTATTTACAGAAATCTCTGTAAATTCAAAAGATAGAAATGGTGGTTATACAAGAATTATTAAAGCTGGATTTAGGCCTGGAGATAAAGCAGATATGGCTTATATCGAGCTGGTTGATAGAAATACAACTGAAGATTCTTTGACCCAAGAGCCAGAACTTAAAGAAGATTCAGCAGCATAGTATTTAAAGTATTTTATCTAGAAACTGACCTGTAAAAGATTTTTTAATTTTAGCTACTGACTCTGGTGTTCCTGTGGCTACAATATTACCTCCATCACTTCCACCTTCAGGACCTAAATCTATTATCCAGTCAGATGTTTTTATTACGTCAAGATTATGCTCTATAACCAGAATAGTGTTGCCTTGTTCCTTAAGTCTATTTAGTACATTAAGAAGCAATTCTATGTCTGCAAAATGAAGACCAGTTGTAGGCTCGTCTAAAACAAATAGAGTTTTTCCAGTACTTCTTTTAGATAATTCTTTTGCTAATTTTATTCTTTGAGCCTCTCCTCCTGATAATGTAATGGCTGACTGACCTAATGTTATATATCCAAGACCAACATCGTTAAGCGTAATTAGTTTTTTCTTAATTGCAGGAAGAGCATCAAAGAAATCTAAGGCCTCTTCAACTGTCATATTTAAAATGTCGCTTATGTTTTTATCCTTGTATTTAACTTCTAATGTTTGCTCATTGTATCTATGTCCATCACAGACATCACATTTGACATATACATCTGCAAGGAAGTGCATTTCAACTTTTATCATGCCATCTCCCTGACATGCTTCACATCTTCCTCCTTTAACATTAAAACTAAATCTACCTGGCTTATATCCTCTTGATTTAGCTTCAATAGTCTGAGTAAGTAGATCTCTTATATATGAAAACAATCCAGTATACGTAGCAGGATTTGATCTAGGAGTTCTTCCTATGGGAGATTGATCAATGCTAATTACTTTATCTAAATGCTCTAAACCTTCAATTTTTTCACAACTAATCTCTTTTGTTAATTTTGATTTATTGAGCATAAATGAGCTCAAAGGAAGAAGTGTTTGATTAATTAAAGATGACTTTCCTGATCCTGATACGCCTGTAATACATGTAAATAATCCAACAGGAATTTCAACAGATATATTTTTTAAGTTATTTTCATGGGCATTTATAATGTTAATAAACTTGTCACTTAAAGGAAGTCTTTTCTTTGGTGTTTTTATTTCTTTTTTGCCAGATAGGTATTGAGCAGTAATAGATTTTTTGTTACTTAAAATATCATCCAAACTTCCGTGGGCACAAATTTCTCCTCCATGCTTTCCAGCTCCTGGACCAATATCAATAATATAATCAGCACATCTTATAGCTTCTTCATCATGCTCAACTACTATTACAGTGTTGCCAAGTTCTTTAAGGTTTTTCAGTGTTCTAATAAGTTTTGCATTATCTCTTTGATGAAGGCCGATAGATGGCTCGTCAAGAACATAAGTCACTCCGACTAAACCTGATCCAATCTGGCTTGCAAGTCTTATTCTTTGAGCCTCACCTCCAGAAAGTGTTTCAGCGCTTCTATCTAAAGTAAGATAATTTAATCCAACATCCTCTAAAAAAGTTAATCTTTCAGTAATTTCTTTAAGAATTTTCTCAGCTATTTTCTTTTTTGCGCCATCTAGCCTCATTTTCTTAATGAAGTTCAAAGCTTCATTTATTCTCATACTAGTTATAGTATGAATTTGTGTTTTATTTATGAAAACATTTCTCGATTTTGTATTTAGCCTTGAGCCATTGCATTCATCACAGGAACTTTTAGACATTAATTTTGATAATTCATCTCTTATGAAATCTGAGTCAGTTTCCTTAAATCTCCTCTCAGTGCTTGGAATAATCCCTTCAAATTTGTGTTTTCTAACAATTCTACTGCCACTTCTAAACCTATGAGAGAAGTCTACTTTGTCCTTAGAACCCCATAAGATAATATCTTTTATATCTTGGGGATAGTCTTTCCATTTTGTTGTTAGGCTGAAATTATAATGTTCTGCAAGGCATCTTAATTGATAAAAATAAAATCTATTTCTTCTTGTCCAGCCCTTGATAGCTCCATTTGAAATAGATACATCCTCATCTTGAATTAGTCTTTTCTCATTAAAATATTGAATTACTCCCAGGCCGTCACATCTTGTACAAGCTCCATACGGATTGTTAAATGAGAACATTCTTGGCTCGAGTTCAGCGATTGCATAACCACACTGAGAGCAAGAATAATTTGATGAAAATAGCTCAGTTTTCCCATCATTAATATTTTCTATTTCTACAAGGCCATTAGATAATGTTAATGATGTCTCTAGTGACTCGGCTAACCTTGACCTGTCTTCTTCTGATTTTTTTATAACTAACCTATCAACAACTGCTGAGATATCATGTTTTTTATTTTTTTCTAATTCAGGAAACTCTTCAATAGGATATATAACCCCATTTACTTTTACTCTTACGTATCCACTTTTTCTTAAATCATCATAAATAGCAAGATGCTCTCCTTTTTTACCTCTTACTAGTGGAGAGAGGATCATGATTTTTGATCCTTCTTTTAATTTATATATTTCATCACAGATTTCAGTAACAGTTTTTGCTTTTAATTCTTCATTATGATCTGGGCATATTGGAGATCCAATTCTTGCATACAATAACCTTAGGTAATCATATATTTCTGTTACTGTTCCAACAGTTGATCTTGGGTTATGTGATGTAGCCTTTTGTTCAATTGAAATAGCTGGTGACAAACCATCGATTTGGTCAACATCTGGTTTTTCCATCATTGAAAGGAACTGTCGAGCATATGCAGACAAGGATTCAACATACCTTCGCTGACCTTCGGCGTAAAGAGTGTCAAAAGCTAAAGAGGACTTACCTGAACCCGATAAACCAGTGATAACAACTATCTTATTTCTTGGTATCTCAATACTTATATTCTTTAGATTGTGAGTGCGAGCTCCTTTGATAAAAATACTATCCATTTACAATAAAAATACCGTGATGAAAAAATTAAATTAGGTTAAACTTCTAAGTTCATTATAAGAGGTAATTATGAGTAGAGGCGTAAATAAAGTAATTTTAGTAGGAAATTTGGGTCAAAAGCCTGAAATGAGGTACACAGCAACTCAATCAGCTGTTGCCAATCTTTCAGTTGCTACAACAGAGTCATGGAAAGATAAAGAAAGCGGCGAAATGAGAGATAAGACTGAATGGCATAGAGTGGTTTATTTTGGAAAGCTTGCTGAAATTGTAGAAAAATACCTCGATAAAGGCTCCAGTGTTTACATTGAAGGAAAACTCCAAACAAGAAAATGGCAAGATAAAAATGGAGCTGACAGATGGACTACTGAAATTGTAGGCAGTGAGCTAACTATGCTTGGTTCAAGATCAACAAACTCAAATAATTCTTCTGATTTTGACCAATCTGAGTCACCTTTCCCTGATAATGATGCTGGAGAAGGTTTAACTGACGATGATATCCCGTTTTAAGTCATCTAACTCTTGAAGTTTAAAACTCTCTTATATAAAAAAGAAAAATCTCTATTAATTGTTTATTTAAATAGACCAGAAAAGCTTAATGCATTTAATCAGCTAATGCTTCATGAGCTCTTAGAGGTATTTGAAGAAGTTGATAGAGAAGATTCTATTCATGCTCTAATTATTTCAGGTTCAGGAAAAGCTTTTTGCGCTGGTGCAGATTTATCAGCAGGAAAAAATACATTCAACTCTGAATTTAATAATTCAAGAGATTACAAAGAGAGTTTCAACAGAGACTCAGGTGGAATTCTTGCCCTTAGAATGTATAGATGCCTTAAACCAATTTTAATTGCATGTAATGGTGTTTCTGCTGGAATTGGAGCAACACTTCAACTTCCAGCTGATATACGAATTGCTTCTTCAGAGGCTAAGTTTACCTTTCCTTTTGCAAAAAGAGGTATTGCTCCCGATGCCTGCTCAAGTTGGTTCCTTCCAAAAATTGTTGGCATATCTAAGGCATTGGAATGGTCATACTCTGGGGAGCTTATAGATGCTGATACTGCATATAAAGCTGGGCTAGTTTCTTATCTTGTTGAACATAACGATTTAATGAAATTTACCAAAAAAATAGCACAAAAATTGATAGCTGATTCTTCACAAGTATCCGTTGCCCTGACAAGACAAATGATGTGGACACTTTCAAACACAGATTCCCCATATAAATCACATGAAATTGATAGTCAAATAATAGAATCAAGAGGCGCATCCGCAGATGCTTTTGAGGGGGTGGAATCATTTTTGGAAAAAAGGAAAGCTAAATTTCCTAATAAAATTTCTAAAGACATGCCTTCTATTTTTCCATGGTCAATTAATGAGTTTGATGAAAAGTAAAATTAGATAAAGATATGTTATTCGAAACATACAATTTAAAGGGCTTAAACTTGAGGAATAGGATAGTTATGGCTCCAATGACTAGAAATCAGTCACCGGGAGGAATACCAACTGAGGAGGTTGCTCAATATTACAAAAGAAGGGCTGAAGCAGAAGTTGGACTTATAATTACTGAAGGAATAGAGGTTAGTCACAAAGCCTCAAGCGCATATCCAAATGTACCTAGGCTTGATAGTCAAAAGGCAGTTGATGCATGGAAAAAAGTTATTTTTGGAATTAAAGAGGCTGAAGGTGCTGTGATAGCTCAATTGTGGCATTGTGGAGGCTTCAGAAAGATTGGAATGGAACCAGATCCAAATATTCCTGGATACACAGCATCCGGCATTGTTAGGCCTGGAAAAAAAGTTGCTCATGCAATGACTATTGACGATATTAGACAGACTATTGATGCATATGCATCTGATGCAAGAATATGTGAAGAAATTGGATTTGATGGCGTAGAAATCCATGGTGCACACGGCTATCTTATTGATAATTTTTTTTGGAATGGAACAAATATTAGAAATGATGATTATGGTGGCTCAATAAAGAATAGATCTAGACTTGCTGCAGAAATAATTAAAGCAATTAGATCTAAGGTAAGCAGTGAATTTATTGTTGGACTTAGATTTTCACAATGGAAACAGCAAGATTATGCAGCTAAATTAGCACATAATCCCGATGAGTTAAAAGACGTTATTGAAAGTCCTGTAGAGGAGGGTTTAGATTTTCTTCACTCAAGCATGAGACGTTTTTGGGAAAGTGAATTTAAAGAGTCTGATGAAAATTTAGCATATTGGACAAAAAAAATATCAGGCTTGCCAACGATTAGCGTTGGAAGTGTAGGGTTGGATTCTGAATTTATTGATATGAGCGCTTCTGCATCACCAACCAACATTAACAAAGTTATTGATGATATTAATAAAGAAAAATATGATTTAGTTGCTGTTGGAAGAGCTCTCTTAGCTGATTATGAATGGGTTTTAAAGATTAAGGACCAAAGATTAGATGAGATAAATCCATATACAAAGGAAGCTTTATATAAACTTTATTAGTATTTAGATATAACTAAACTTGCGTTAGTTCCACCAAACCCGAATGAATTACTTAAAGCATGATTGATTTCTTTATCAGTAGTTTCAGTATTAATATTAATACCATCTGCTTCATCACATAACTCTTCAATATTAATAGATGGCGCAATAAAACTGTCTTTAATCATCATAATTGAGTATATAGCTTCTTGAACTCCAGTAGCTCCAAGAGAATGACCGGTCATAGATTTGGTTGAACTTATTGTGGGAATATTATCTTTAAATAGCTCCTTAATTGCTTTTAGTTCTGCTACATCTCCAACAGGAGTGCTCGTGCCATGAGTATTTATATAGTCAACCGATGTACCAGAATCTTTAAGAGCACCCTCCATACATCTAAAAGCACCTTCGCCTGAAGGAGCAACCATATCATAACCATCTGATGTTGCATAATAGCCTGAAAGTTTGGCGAGAATGTTTGCATTTCTTTTTTTAGCATGCTCTTCTTCTTCAAGAATTACCATTCCTGAACCACCAGAAATAACAAAACCATCTCTATTCTTATCATAGGGTCTTGAAGCTAGTTGTGGACTTTCATTGAAGTTAGATGAAAGAGCCCCCATGGCATCAAATAAATTGGATGAGCTCCAATGAAGATCCTCACCACCGCCTGCAATGACTATATCTTGTTGACCTGATTTAATTAAATCTGCTCCATGTCCAATGCAGTGAGCACTTGTAGCACAAGCTGATGAAATTGAGTAATTGATTCCTTTTAGTTTAAAGGCAGTCCCAAGAATAGCAGATATAGAGCTGCCCATTGTTTTTGTAACTGCATATGGGCCTATTCTTTTTGGGCCTTTTTCTCTAGTAAGATCTGATGTTTGAACCATCACCCTAGTAGAAGACCCGCCAGATCCTGCAACAATACCTGTTCTAACAGAGTTCAAATCTGATTCTGTAATTCCAGCCATCTCAATGGCATCTACAGCAGCTAAATAAGCATAAGCAGATGCCTCTCCCATAAATCTAAATAATTTTCTATCAATTAACTCTGCAAAATTTATATCAACAGAACCTGAAACCTGACTCCTAAAGCCCATTTCTTTGTATGTATCATTAAAAACAATTCCAGACTTTCCTGACTTCAGGCTATTCAATACTTCATTGTAGGTATTGCCAATACAAGATTTAATACCAACACCTGTTATAACTACATTTTTCATATTTTAAAAATTACTTGGATCATCAAATAAACCGACTTTTAGTTTTTCAGCACTATAAATTTCTTTGCCATCAACAAACATTTTACCATTAGCAAGTCCCAATACAGCACCTCTGTTAATGACTCTCTTAATATCAATTTCATATCTCACTATTTTGGCAGTTGGTAGAACTTGCCCAAAGAATTTAATTTTCTCAGCACCTAGCGCTCTCCCAATTCCTGGAAGACCAGACCATAGAAGATAAAACCCAAGAAGTTGCCACATAGCATCTAAGCCAAGACATCCTGGCATTACAGGATCTTCTTTAAAGTGACAATCAAAGAACCATAAATCAGGATTAACATGTAATTGAGCGACAATACTTCCTTTATTAAACTTCCCATCAGAATCATTAATATGGAGAATTTCATCAAACATCAACATTTGATCAGAAGGTAGCCTACCATCTCCTATTTTTGTAAAGAGTTTTCCGTTGGAGCAATCTATAAGTTGTTCTTTAGAATAACTCGACTCTGGTTTGAAGCTCATTTTTCCCTATAAAGTGCTGAATTAACTAATTTTAACACTTCTTGGTTTATATGTTTATTTTTAATTAAGTTTGCATGCTTAATTGCTTTATCGAAGTATTTTGAAGCCAATATTTCCGTTTCTGCAAAACCACTTAGATCCTTGATCATATTGTATGCTGATTTGATATTTTGTTTCTTTTTACCAAGCATGGTTTGTAATTGATTTTTTTGCTTCTTGTTTGCATTTCTATATGCAAAATAAAAAGGGTAGGTAATTTTGCCTTCTTTTAAATCTTGAAAAACTGGCTTTCCAATAACTTTTTCATCCAAAGAATAATCTAAAAGATCATCTTTGATTTGAAAGAGAATACCTAAATTCTTTGCACATTTTGATATATTAGATTCATATTTTTTATCTTTATTTGCTAACATAGCTCCAGATTTTGCTGCCGCCTCAAACAATCTTCCTGTTTTGTAGTAACTAATATTTTCTAATTTACTTAATGTAATAGAGGTGTTTTGTAATGCATCAAGTTGAATCAGCTCGCCTTTTGAAATGTCATTAGTTGCATTAGCAAGCTCTTTGAGAATTTTTATATCTCCTATTTGAACCATCAAAATAAATGCTTTTGAGTAGATGTAATCACCAATAAGAACGCCGTGTGTATTGGACCAAACATTGTTGACAGATTTAACCCCCCTTCGAGTTTGGGATTCGTCAACTACATCATCGTGTATTAAAGTTGCTGTATGAAGAAGCTCTATTATGGATGCAAGCTTAAGTCTTGATTTATTTTTTCTTTTGTTTGGAGAAGATGCAATGAGGCTTAATTGTGCTCTAAGCCTTTTACCATTCGACTTAAATATGTAGTTATACAACTCAGAAATAGTATCTTCTTCGATAATTTCATTCTTAATGAGATTCTTTACTAGAGATAGCTCTTTTTGTAATGAATTATTAGTTTTCATGTTGGAATAATATTTAAAGCAAAATTATACATAACTATTGATAAATTCCTCATTAAAGCGTATATTTTGCCACCTTTAGGAATATTAATATGTACGCAGTAATAGAATCAGGTGGAAAACAGCATAAAATTGAAAAAGGCATGACTTTGCCTGTTGATTTATTGAAAGACGAGCCTGGAACAAAGATAACTTTCGACAACGTATTGTTATATGTTGATGATAAAAATGTTGAAATTGGTCAACCATACCTATCTAACGTAAAGGTTACTGCTGAAGTTGTTGATGTTGTGAAGTCAGATAAAATTTCAATTCTTCGCTTCAGAAGAAGAAAACATAGTATGACTAAGTCTGGTCATAGAGCTAGACATTCACAAGTTGAAATCAAAGATATTAAATTAGAGAGTAAATAATGGCACATAAGAAAGCAGGTGGTTCCAGTAAGAACGGTAGAGATTCCAACGCCAAAAGACTTGGCGTAAAAAGATTTGGCGGACAAGTTGTTAAAGCTGGTGAAATATTAATACGTCAAAGAGGAACAAATACTCATCCAGGTATCAATGTTGGTATTGGTAAAGATGATACTTTGTTTGCAAAAGCTGCTGGTGTTGTTCAATTTACATATAAGGGTCCAAAAAGCAGAAAAACTGCAAACGTTATTCCTCAATAACATCCTTTCATATTATGAACTTTATTGACGAGGCCTTTCTCGAAGTTAGGGCAGGGAATGGTGGTGCCGGAGCTTCAAGCTTTAGAAGGGAAAAATATATTCCATTTGGTGGACCAGATGGCGGTGATGGTGGTAAAGGTGGCGATATTATCTTTAGAGTAAATTCGAATAAAAATACCTTAATTGATTTCCAAAATAAAAGAGTTTTTATTGCAAAAAATGGTAGACCTGGAGCCGGCAAAAACAGATCAGGGCCTGCCGCTGAAGACTTGATACTAGATATACCAAAAGGTACCGTGGTTTATGATGATATTTCTAATGATGAATTATTAGATTGTTGTGATGAAAATGCTACTTATATCATTGCTAAAGGTGGCGATGGTGGTCAGGGTAATGCAAGATTTAAATCAAGCACAAACCAGGCTCCAAGAAAATATACTCTTGGTTTTGAGGGCGAAACTAGATTTATTAGGCTAGAGCTTAAATCCTTAGCAGATGTTGGTTTGGTTGGCTTTCCAAATGCAGGTAAGTCAACTTTCTTAAACAAAGTTTCTTCAGCAAAACCAAAAATTGGTAGCTATCCTTTCACAACTTTAAGACCACACTTAGGCACAATTCAAGGAAGGGACTCAAGTTTTGTAATTGCAGATATACCTGGATTAATTGAGGGTGCTTCAGAGGGGGCAGGATTGGGTATAAAGTTTTTACAACATATTTCTAGGACAGGTCTATTATTAATATTTGTTGATTTATTTTCATCAGATGAAATTTTACCTGTTAAACAAATAGAGCTATTAAAAAATGAACTAGCTGCTTATAAGGATGACTTAACTCAAAAGATTTCATGGGTTGTGTGCAATAAAATAGATTTAATTGATTCAGATAATCTTCATAAACTCTCAAAAAATATTCAAGACGAGCTTGATATCGCAAAAGAAGATATATTTTTTATTTCTGCTGCTACAGGGGAAGGCACTCAGGCGCTATTAAATGCACTTGAGGAAGTTATATCAAAAAATAATATAGATTTAGCCTAAAGCTTTTACAGCCTTTGAAAGTCTGCTTTTTGTTCGAGCTGCAGCATTTTTATGAATCACCTTTTTGGAGGCAGATGAATCTAAAACTTTTTCTGCATTATTAAGAAGCTCTTTTGCTTTAACAGCATCTTTAGCCTCAATGCTTGCACGAACAGCTTTTACAGCAGTTCTTACCATTGATCTTTGAGCATGCCTTAACTTATATGTTTCAGCATTTTGTTTTGCTCTTTTAATTGCTTGTTTTGAATTAGCCATATTAATTTAAAAATTAGGAGCGTAGTTTAATGATGAATTAACTATATGTCTATATTTATGAGTTATTTTAGATATTTTTGTGCCCGGTCTGCACAGTCTTCTGCGGGACTCCAAAACCAACCTTGTGGTTCATATCCACCAGAATCCCATATTCTCCCATGTGTCATATTAATACACTCAACGTAGGCTTCCATAGCATACATATCTAGTCCTAACTCATCTAGTGATCTTG
>RGHK01000011.1 GCA_010024215.1 Pseudomonadota bacterium
GCATCAAGTAAACATGCCGAAGAGAGAGGAATGAAAGTCTATCCTCTGGCTGAATATGGTTGGTCAATAGTTGAAAATAACTTTAAATAGTTTTTCTAAAGAACAGTATTACTCCTGAAATAGAACTAACTAAAGCAAGAATAGAGAATATCTTTAGCAAGATATTATTTATATTATCTCTGTCTTGATAATCCATAATATGTAATGCCCACAACAGATCCCAAGCTCGCCATGAATCAGATCTTATTGCCGCAACATCTCCAGTTATTGGATCAATATAGATATTAATACCATCTTTTGTGTCTGTAGAAACTTTATAGATGGGCAATCTTCTTCCCCTAAACTCAGCTCCTCTTTCTGCTTTTTCTATCAAACTTACCTCTGTTGGGTTTAATGAAGTTTTTTCTTTAGCAATATTTATCGCTTCACTTGGAAGCAAATTATTCACAGGTAAATTATCTGGGTAAGTTAGGTAGGTTTTTAAACCATTCTCATTTTTTTCAATGATTTCTTGACCAAGTCTTTTGAATATTCTGTATTCGGTTTCAAGTGGCAAACGATATTGTTCACCTCTGACCATTTCAATCTTGTTATATGCGAAGTAAATGCCAGATATAGTCCACAACAAAAGTTGTATAGCAATAAATATACTTAAATATCTATGAATTTTCCTTACCGTTAAGTTCCTGCGCATTTAAAGAATTTCCTTAAGGGGCTCTGAAACAAATGAGTATTTCTCAATTTCATCACTCTCATAAATTATCTCATCCTCATCGATTTGCAGGATAATATCAATATCAAGTGTCCTTGCACTAAATTTTGGTACATCTCTTTCTCTACCAGATTGATTCTCAATTTCCTTAAGCTTTTGATTTAGCTGATCAAAATCTAGCTCCGACTCTCCAGCAACTACTAAATTCAAAAAGTCATCACCTTCAAAACCCTCAGCTTTGGTTTTGTGTATAGATGAAAATTTTGTATTGGTGAGTATTTTATTTAGTTGCTCAATTGCAAAAATAATATTCGTTTCAGCGTTTATATTACTTCCAAGAGATAAAAAATATTGCATTATCTATATATAACTAAGCCAACATCTTTAGAGCCTCTAATCGCTCCAGGTTTTGAAACTCTTAATTTAATTGACTCAACGCCAAATTCATTCTTTATCAAAGAAGCTATACCCTCAGCAAGAGTCTCTTGAAGTTGAAAGGAAGATTCCTCAACAAATTTTATTACAGCTTTGGCAATTGCCTTGTAATCTGTTGCATCTTCGATTGAATCTGTTGCAGCAGCTTTTTTGCAATCAAATGGGAACTCAAGATCAATGCTAACCTCTTGTTTTTCTTTTCTTTCCCAATCAAATATACCTATTATTGTTTTGATTCGCAGATCTTTGATATATATAACATCTTTCATTTTTTTAATTCGCTCAATGGCCATCTCGCTCTTACATAAGATGCCTTATGCTCAATCTTATCAGAAGATCTTAATGATCCTACAAAAGCAATCATTGCAGCATTATCTCCACAGTATTTTAATGATGGGTAAAACACACTGATACCAAGTGAAGTTTCTAAATCTTTTATAGCAGCTCGAAGAGCCTTATTGGCTGCAACACCTCCTGCAATAATTACATCTGATCTGCCGCTAACTTCAACAGCTTTTTTTATCTTCTTGGTTAAGACATCAATGACAGCCTGTTGAAATGAAGCTGCAATATCTGCCTTCACTTGATCTGTTAGATCCTCAATGTCCCTAACCGTATATAAAACTGACGTTTTTAGTCCGCTAAAGCTTAGATCAAGGTTATCGCTATGAATCATTGGCCTTGGAAAATCATAAGCCTTTGAATTTCCTTGTAATGCAAGCTTCTCAATATGCGGCCCACCTGGATATGGTAGTTCTAATAATTTACCTACTTTGTCGAAAGCTTCTCCGACTGCATCATCTTGAGATTGTCCTAAAATTTCATATTCTCCCCTCTCTTTTACATCTACAATCATGCTGTGTCCACCACTTACAAGTAGAGAAATATAAGGAGTTTGAATTTCAGGAAATTCCATTACTGGTGACATTAAATGGCCTTCTAGGTGGTTTATAGGAAGTAAGGGTTTGTTTAATGCTGCCGACAGCCCTTGTGCAAAATTTTCACCTATTAAGAGAGCTCCCAACAAACCCGGTCCTGAGGTATAAGCAATTTGATCTATTGAACTAATATCAATATCTCCAAGAGCCTCTTTTAAAACAGTAACAATTTTTACACAATGATCTCGAGAGGCCAATTCTGGCACAACCCCTCCATACTCAGCATGCATTTTAATTTGACTAAATACTGACTCTCCAATAATTCCTTTCTCAGAGTCATAAATTGCTATAGCAGTCTCATCACAAGAAGTTTCAATTCCTAAAGTTTTCATAAATTTTTAATAAATGTTTTGCAAAATTATCAATTACAGCCTAAACTACGCGACTAATTATGCCTTCAATTATAATAAAAGAAACAGAACATTTTGACATTGGTTTAAGAAAGTTCAAGCGTGCCTGCGAAAAAGCAGCTATTGTACCTGAAATCAGAGCAAGAGAGTTCTATGAAAAACCAACAGAGAAAAGAAAACGATTAATGGCTGCTGCTGTTAAACGTGCTAGAAAATCAAATAGGAAATATTCATTTCCAAGACAAAGATCTTTTAGATAATCTTGACACTTCTCTCTCAAATCCAATCTGATCTTAAGCAAGCAATGCTTGATAAGGATGATATGACTCGAGATACTTTAAGAATGTTTAAGTCTGAGGTACAGAAGTTTGAGATTGATAGTAAGGAAACTGTTGATGACGCTAAAGCCCTTCAGATAATCAATAAAATGATTAAACAAAGAAATGATTCGATCACACAATTTACTAATGGTGGCAGAACTGATTTAGCAGAAAAAGAACAAGAGGAAGTAAAAGTTCTTTCTAAATATAAACCTGAACAATTAGATGAAGCTCAAATAGCCGATAAGGTAAAAGATGCTATTGCAAATACTGGTGCATCAAATATGCAAGATATTGGTAAAGTTATGGGTATTCTTAAAAACTCTATACCGGCTGGCACTGCTGATATGGGTCTGGTAAGTAAAATCGTTAAAGAACATTTATCATAAACAACTGGATCAATGCGTCCATAGGATAAGATTATGGAAAGAAGCAACAACAGACATACAAATCAATTAAGAGAAATCACTATAGAGCCTCATGTCAACATGCATGCAGAAGGTTCGGTTTTGGTGTCTTTTGGTAATACAAAAGTTATATGCACAGCAACGATTGATACGAATGTTCCTAGATGGATGAAAGGTAGTGATGAAGGATGGGTGACTGCCGAATATGGCATGCTTCCTAGATCAACTAACGAAAGAATGGGTAGAGAAGCAGCACGAGGAAAGCAAAGTGGTCGAACTCAAGAGATTCAAAGATTAATAGGAAGATCTCTTAGACAGGCTGTCGATTTAAAATATATAAAAGGAAAAACTATAAATGTTGATTGTGATGTAATCCAAGCAGATGGTGGAACTAGAACTGCATCCATTACTGGTGGATGTGTTGCATTATTTTTGGCGCTTAAAAACCATCATGATGACCACAGAGCAATGAAGTCGCTTGTAGCTGCAGTTTCTTTAGGAATTCTTAATAATGAGGTTATTCTCGATCTTGATTACAATGAAGATAGTAGTGCTGAAACTGACCTAAACCTTGTTATGACAGAATCTCTGAATTTAATTGAAATTCAGGGCACTGCAGAGGAAGCTCCCTTTTCTAAAGATCAACTTAGTGAAATGTTAGAAATTGGAAGCTCGGCAATTGCTGATATTATTGAAAAACAAAAAAACTGTTTAAAGTGAAAGACTTCCAAAATAAATTTCTTGAATTAGCTCTAGATGCTGAAGTATTGGCATTTGGTGACTTTACATTAAAATCTGGAAGACAAAGCCCCTACTTCTTTAATGCAGCAAAGATGCTTAATGGTGGTTACTTGTATAAATTAGCTGAATGTTATTACGAAGCTATTAAAGATTCTGATATCTCATTTGATTGTATCTATGGACCGGCATATAAAGGAATCTTTTTGGGCTCTATTGTTTCAATGATTTTAAGCGAACATGGAGAAAACTATCCATTAGCTTTTAATAGAAAAGAAGTTAAAGATCATGGTGAAGGCGGAACAATTATCGGAAAAGATCCCGAAGGTGATGTGCTACTAATAGATGATGTTATATCTGCTGGCACAGCAGCAAAAGAATCAATAGAAATGATTGCCTCGTTAAATGCTAACCCAAAAATAATGTTAGTTGGCCTTGATAGACAAGAAAAAGGCAATGGAGATATGTCAGCAAAACAAGAATTGGAATCAAAATATGATATGCAAGTAATATCAATTATTGACTTAGATACTTTAATTTCATATTCAGAATCAAACTCTAGTTACGAAAAGTATGTTGAAAAGCTTCATGCCTATAGGAGCCAATGGGGAGCATAAATGTTTTCAGGAATTGTTTCTCACAAGGCAAAAATCGTTAATGTAAAAAAATACAATGACTATGTAAGCCTAACAATCAAATCGCCCGCGGGCTTTAATACCCAACTAAAAAAAGGTGCAAGTATATCTGTGAATGGCGTTTGTTTAACCTCAAAAGATAGTGGTAAAAATAATCTTAAGTTTGATGTAATTGAAGAAACTTTAAAAAAAACAAATTTAAATAGTGTTATTAAAGGTGACATTGTAAATCTTGAAAGATCGATAAAAGCTTCAACTGAAATTGGCGGACATCTTATGTCAGGACATATTCACTTTACTGCAAAAGTAAAAAAAATAATTGAAAAAGATAATACTAAAGATATGAATATATCTTTGCCTGGAAAATATTCTGATTATGTAATGGAGAAAGGCTACATAGGTGTTAATGGTTGTAGTTTAACCATTGGGAGTGTTTTAAAAAATACTTTTAACATTCATCTCATTCCTGAAACTCTAAAGATTACTAATCTTAACAACCTGAATGTGGGTGATGAGCTAAATATAGAAATAGATCAAACTACAATTACAATTGTAAATACTGTTAAAAAAACCTTAGCTGCTCAAAAATCTAGATAGAACTGCCATTCTAACAGCAACGCCATTGGCAACTTGATTCCTAATTACAGATTGCTCGCAATGATATACGCTCTCTGAGATCTCTACATAGTTAACTGGTCCAGGATGCATGATGATTGCATCTCCTTTAGCTTGTTCAAGTCTTTCAGTGGTTATTTGATATGCTTGTTTGTATTCTTCTAAATCAAGATCTAAGGTTTCCTCAAACCTTTCATATTGTATTCTCAATGTCATCACCACATCAGCATCCTGAAGAGCAATATCTAGGTCAGGTTCATACTTTCCTAAAGCAGGGTCTAGGTATTTTGTAGACATACTTGGATGACCACAAAATGTTAATGAGCCAAATGAGAAATTAGATATACCTTCAACAAAAGATGAAGTTACTCTTGAGTGGTCTAAATCTCCGACAATTACTATATTTAAGCCATCTAAAGATTCCTTAAACTCCATAATTGTCATTAAATCTATAAGTGCTTGAGTTGGATGAGAGATTGATCCCTCTCCTCCATTAATAAATACCATTTCTGGTAAGTAATCAGATAAATCTCTTATAACAGAATTTGGGTGCCTTAGAACACAAAGATCAACACCCATTAAACTAAGAGCATCTACAGTTTCAAATATAGATTCTCCCTTTTCAACTGAAGAATTTGAAATATCAAAGCCCACAACAGAACAACCAAGGTTCTTTGCAGCAATTTCAAATGAAGATTTGGTTCTAGTGCTTGGCTCACAAAAAACATTTGCTACTGTTTTATCTGGAAATAAATTTTCTTTTCTGAAAGAACCATCGCCAAGTTTAAAATTTTTAGCAAATTCAATTAAATCTAATATCTCTTTTTTTGATAAATCGCTTATTGATAAAAGATTCTTAGTCATTGTTAATTAAAATTGCATCCATCTCCACATTCACACCAAGTGGCAATGCTGAAACTTCAACAGTTGCTCTTGCAGGATATGGTTCTTTGAAGTGTCTTTGCATTACTTCATTTACAACCGAAAAGTCATTCATATCTGTGATATAGATTGTTAACTTCACAATATTATCCAAGGAGGCATTTGCTTCATTGCATATTGCTGTTAAATTCTTTATTACCTGTTCGGCTTGTTGCTCAATTGATTGATTCATCAAATCACCTGTTTCAGGATTAATTGCTACCTGACCTGAAACAAAAGTGAAAGTTCCGGCATTTACAGCCTGAGAATAAGGTCCAATTGCTTTTGGAGCATTTTCTGTAAAAATAATTTTTTTATCCATAAAGCTAACTTAAATTAATTTTGATGCATTGTACCTAAAATATTTAATTTAGGTTCATCATTTTTCATTGATTATTCGTGTGCAACTTGATGTTATTTTCTTAGATCTTAGTTTCTGCATAACATCATTAAGTTCTTCAAGATCCTCTACATCAACATACATTTCAAAACTTGAGAAGTTTTTATCAATAGTTTTTGTATGGACTTGTTCAATATTTATACCAGCTTTTGTAATTACTGAAACAATCTCCGACATAACTCCAATCTCATCTATGGTCACAACATTAATTTTTGCAGTATAAACATGGCTCCTGGTATTAACAGCCCATTTCGCAGGAATATACCTGGGGTCTTTTGAAATAAATGGAGCTACTTGTTTACATCTCTTATGATGAATAACTATACCTCTTTCGGTATCAGAATGAGCAATAACTGGATCTTTATATATTGGATGACAGCATTTTGCACAAACAATTGAAACTCCTTCAATGTGATTGTCATGTATAAAAACAGGTTTAATTTTTTTTGTATCAGAATCAGGTCTAATTTTAAGTCCAGAATAAAATCTTTCAGCAACAATGTTGCCGGTTCTTTTTCCAGAGCCCAACTCAATTAATAGTTTATTTAATGAAGTCACTCCTATTGAATCGAGAACTCTTTTTAATGTACTGCCTCTATAATCTTTTAAGGACTTTCCAGACCTTTTAAGCTCAGACTCAAGCATAAACTTGCCTGCCTTTCTAGCAGAGTCAATTGGTGTAGCGCCTGTCTTAAGTGCATAAATATCACCCTTTGGTGAAAATAAATAAACTTCCTCTGAGTCTAAATCTTTTTTAAGTGAGTCTGCAAAATCGGTTGGGTCTTCAGATTTTTTTTGAAGATCAATTAGGCTTGATAACCATTTACTAGCTCTTAATTCAGCTCCTGAGTTTTTATCTTTAGTTTTATATCCCCAATGAGCAGCAACACCCATGTTTGCTGTAGCCCACATATTTCTTGTCTGGATTTGAACTTCGATTGGAAATGCATTTAATGCTAACAAGCTTGTATGTAATGCTTGATAGCCATTTGTCTTAGGAATAGCAATGTAATCCTTAAATTTATTCTCAATAGGAGAAAAATAGTTGTGTATTATCCCTAAAGCTCTGTAGCATTCATCTATTGAATCAACAAGGATTCTAAAACCATAGACATCTAAAATTTCAGAAAATGGTTTATGTTTAGTTTTAATTTTATTGTAAATACTGTACAAGTTTTTTTCTCTTCCCTTTACAGCAGCAACCTCTATTCCATTAGATTGCAATCTTTTTTTTAAATCTTTTCTTATTTTCTCTATTATTCTTTTTCTCCCGCCGCTTGCACTTTCAATTGCATTCTTTAATAGTTGGGCTCTCATTGGATGTATACATTTAAACGCTCTGTCCTCAAGTTCAGCGCGCATATCTTGCATGCCTACTCTTAAAGCAAGAGGTCCATAAAGATCGAGGGTTTCTTTTGATTTTTGAATTTGTTTCTTTCTTGGAATATGTTCTATTGTTCTCATGTTATGAAGACGGTCGCATAGCTTAACTAAAATTACTCTCACATCATTTGCCATTGCTAATGCCATTTTCTGAAGGTTATTAGCATTTTTATCAGCAACATTCTTTAAATCAATTTGTCCAAGCTTGCTTACACCATCAACAATATGAGCTACATCCTCTCCAAAATTTTTAGCTAAAACACTTTTTTGAACATTGCAGTCCTCTAATACATCATGCATTAGTGCAGAACAAATGGAATCAGGATCCATTTTGAGCTCTAATAAAATTTCAGTGACGGCAACTGGGTGAGTTATATAATCTGAGCCATCTTTCCTTTTTTGACCCATATGAGCATAAAAAGCAAATGAGTATGCTTTTTGTATTTTTTTTATGTCCTCATCGGACAAGTATGTCTTACATGACTTATGTAAAGACGATGGAAGTTTTAAAAGACTTGTTTCTGAAAAATTTATTAGATGATTTGGGAGAACCGTTTCGCTCAAATTAGCTCTCCATAAATCATTTATTCAACTTTTTCTGCTTCTTGGGCACCTGGTGTTGAAAACCCATCCATAAGAACATCTTCTTCTAGGGTTCTGTCTAAGGTTTCCTTGTCTAATAGACCAGCTTCTATTTCTCTTAATGCAACTAATGTTGGTTTATCATTGTCCCACTCTACAAGAGGGTCTCTGCTAGTAGTAGAAAGCTGTCTAGCTCTTTTAGATGCCATTATGATTAAATCAAACCTACTATTTACTACTTTTAAACAATCTTCAACTGTTAATCTTGCCATATAATTTCTCCTAGGGAGCGTATTCTATTTCTATTAATGCATTAAGACAACATATCTCTTAATATCTTAAGGTTAATTTTATCCCTATTATCAATGGATTTTCCATCAATAACTATATCTTTTATATCTTTGTATGCTAAATCATAGTCTTCATTTAAAATTCTATAATCAAATTCTTCAGCAAACTTTAATTCTTCCTTTGCATTCTTGAGTCTTGTTCTAATAACTGCATCTGAATCCGAACCTCTTTTTATTAGTCTGTTTTTTAATTCTTCGAGACTTGGAGGAATAATAAATATAGAAACATGATCAATAGATGCTTGCTTTATTTGGACATATCCCTGTACATCGATATCACATATTATGCTGATACCTTCATCAAGTCTCTCTTGAATATATGACCTCAGAGTAGCATATTGATAATTATGAACTAAGGCATGTTCGATGAAAGCATTTTCAGATTTTAGTTTATTAAATTCGTCATCCTTCATAAAAAAATAATGCTTGCCCTCTTCCTCTCCATCTCTAGGAAGTCTTGTGGTAGCAGAAATTGATAACTCTATATTTGATGAGTTCTTCAAAATCTTTTGAATTAAGGAGGATTTTCCTGCTCCTGATGGAGCTGAAATAACAAATAATTTACCTTTTGGTTTATTCAATGTTCTGAGCCTGTTCTCGCATCTCTTCAACAGATAACTTCATGTCTAATGCTAGTTGTTTATATTGTGGGTGATCTAATTTGACAGAAAGTGTACTAGTTTCTCTAAATAATTCTTGCAGAATGAAATCAATTTTCTTACCACTACAATTTTTTAATGAGAGTTCCTTAGACAGGGATTCTAAATGAAAATTTATTCTTTCAATTTCTTCAGCAACATCGTGTTTTATTGCCAATAAAGCAACCTCTTGGATTAACTTCTCTCCCTCAAAACTTCCACACAATTGTTCAAGTTTGTCTTTTAAATTATCTGATCGAATCTTTGTGAGCTTCTTATTGGACGAAGAAAGCTTTTTAGTATTTCTTTTTATAGGATTAATCTTTAGCATAAAAATTTTCTTTATTTTTTTGCCCTCTATTTTTCGATTTTCAATAAGCAGGTCTAGTGCTTCTTTAAAAATTTTCTTAACAAGATTTTTATTAAATCTAATATTCTGTTCTGTTTTAATAATTCCAGGTACGTCTTTAATATCAGAAAATTTTATATCTTTTGTGTTTACAGATTTTAGGTCTTTAATTGAACTTAATAGATTCTTAATAGAGCTTTGATTGACTAAATAAGTATTTTCAGATGGAAACTTTAATTTAAAACGAATATCAATACTTCCTCTTTTAACTTTCTTTGAGATTGCTTCTCTAATATAAAGATCTAGCTCATGACTAATATCATTGGGCTTTATTGATACATCTAAAAAACGATGATTAACAGATTTTATTTCACAATAAACCTCTGTATCTTTATCAAGATACCTGGATGTCCCAAAGCCTGTCATGCTTGTTGTCATTTTATTATTGTATTTGGCTTAAGGTTTTTCTTCTAGGTCTAATTATTTAAAATCAAAACCAGCGCTTTTAAGCTTTAAATTACTAATAGACTTTACAGAAGCTTTTACTTCAGAATCCTCTGAACAATTATAAAAATCTATATCTGACTTTTCTGGATTATTATTTATAAAAAATTGAATTATTTTTGCTGCTTGATCTCTATGTAGACTGTTATAAGAAATTTTCTTTGAATCTTTATCATATAAGCCAGAAAATCTTAAGATTGTTACCTTTTTTATGAAACTTTTAGATATTTTTGATTCATATTCTTTGATAAATCTACCCCTATAGTCTGTTGGATTTTGGTCAGACTGTTCATTAATTAAACCTTTTTGATTATCTCCATATACTCTTGTAGAAGAGATAGCTATAACCTTTTTAATCTGAAAGGCTCTTAAGGAATTTAAAATGTTATCTATGGCTGTTAAAAAACCATCCTTATAACCTTGTTCATTTAATTCACTTGGTTTTGGGATAATGATCACTGAATCAAAGTTAGATTCATTTATTTCAAAATACGTATTAGAGAGCCAATTCCAATTAACATTAATGATTTTTTCATCAATAATATCATTCCGTGAAATAGCAAAGATTTTTGCAGTATTAGTATCAAGAATTTTTACCAATCTCTTACCAATATCACCATAACCTATGATTAGGATTTTTTTTATCATTCCTTAATTTAACATATGATCCAGGGAAGAGTCCCCTGGATCATTGTGGATTGAAAATATTAGATACTTAATAGTGGCGCTATAACTAAACTCACTATAGCCATAACATTTATTAGGATATTCATGGACGGGCCAGATGTATCTTTAAATGGATCACCAACTGTATCACCAACAACAGCTGCGGCATGAGTCAGATCCTTTGCCACCAAAATTGCCCTTTTCAACATATTTCTTTGCGTTATCCCATGCTCCACCAGCATTTGCCATCATTAGAGCAAGTGATACACAACCTAGCAAACCTCCAGCCAACATACCTCCTAAAGCTTGTGCTCCAAGACCAAAACCAACTATTACAGGCATTGATACTGCTATTATGCCTGGCCATATCATTTTCTTTAAAGCGGCTTCTGTAGCAATCTCAACACATTTTTCTGAATCAGGTTCTGCAGTACCTTCCATTAACCCAGGTATTTCTCTAAATTGTCTTCTGATTTCATTAATCATTTCAAAAGCAGCATCGCCAACAGCAGTCATGGTTATTGAAGAAACTAAGAAAGGTATACAAACTCCAATAAACATTCCAACTAAAACAATTGGCTCTGTTAGAGCTAATGTAAATGAAGGATTTTTAGAGCCCACTACAGCTGAAAAAGCCGAAATTATTGCTAGAGCAGCTAAAGCTGCAGCTCCAATTGCAAAACCTTTTCCAATTGCAGCAGTTGTATTTCCTAATTCATCAAGAGAATCAGTAATTTCTCTAACCTCTTCGCCCATGCCTGACATTTCAGCAATACCTCCAGCATTATCTGCAACAGGTCCATATGCATCGATTGCCATTGTAATACCTACAGTTGCAAGCATACCAACAGCAGCAATTCCAACACCATAAATCCCTGATAACTGAGTTGAGGTAAAAATAATTCCAGCTAAAATCACAATAGGTATTACTACGGATTGCATTCCAACTGATAATCCTGAAATCATAACTGTTGCAGAACCAGTTTCCCCTGACTCAGCAATTTTTTTAACAGGGCTTCCGCCTGTGTAATATTCTGTGATAAGTCCAATTAGTACTCCTCCGACAGCGCCGGCAATAACGCACCACCAAACATTCATTCCAACATTAGCCAAAGAATTAATAATGAAATAGGCCATAGCTACAAATATTACTGGGGCTAAAAGAGTTCCAGACCTTAAAGCGCTCGAAGGTGCTTTTGCAGACTGAAGTTTAACTATGAATATTCCGATGATTGATGCAATTAAACCACTTGATGCTAATGCAAGAGGAAGCATCATCATATCTGTATTACCTAGAGTATATGCTATGGCTATTGATGCAATCATAGATCCACAATATGACTCAAATATATCTGAGCCCATTCCAGCTACATCACCAACATTATCACCGACATTATCAGCTATAACACCTGGATTTCTTGGATCATCTTCAGGAATTCCAGCTTCAATCTTCCCAACAAGATCAGCTCCAACATCTGCACTCTTTGTGAAAATTCCTCCACCTACTCTAGAAAATAGAGCAACCACAGATGCTCCCATTGCAAAACCTTCAAGCTTGTGAGGATCGATACCAGCTGGTACATAAAAGTAATATAAAGCTCCTAAACCTATTAAGCCCAATGATGCTACACACAAACCCATTATTGAACCACCGTAAAATGAAACTGATAAAGCTGCTGCAGGACCATCCTTTTGTGCTGCTGTTGCTGTTCTTACATTTGCTTTGGTAGCTGCATACATGCCAATAAAACCAGCAACTGATGAACATATAGCTCCTACAATTATAGATAATGCTGTATATGGTCCTAATGCATACCATGCTAAAAGTACTATTACCACAATAAAAATTGATAAGTATTTATACTCAGTTTTCATAAAAGCAAGCGCTCCAGTATGAATCTGATCGCCTATTTTTTTTACTTTATCTTCGCCGTCTGGATATTTCATTACTAGCATATAAACAAAAAGTGCTGCCAACATTCCAACAACGCCTAAAACTGGTGGTAAAAGTAAAGTGTTCATTAATAAATCCCCATTTTTAAAAAAGGTGCATTCTAGCAAATTATTATAAAAAAGACGTTATTTTTTACTATTTATTGAATAAATCCTTATCAATTAAGCCTTCTGATTCAGCAACTATACATGCAACAGCTGCATCTCCGGTTACGTTTACCGAAGTGCGTAACATATCTAAAATTCTATCAACAGCTAGAATTATTCCTATAGCCTCTAATGGCAAACCAAATTGCTGTAAAATTATTACCAGAGTTATTGTTCCTGCTGAAGGAACGGCTGCTGTCCCTATAGAAGTTACAACTGCAAGAATTACAACTTGTATGTATTGAAAAATTGTTAAGTCTATTCCAGACATCTGAGCAATAAAAACAGTAGCCATACCTTGCATGATTGCTGTTCCATCCATGTTGATTGTAGCCCCAACTGGAATTACAAAAGACGAAACATTTTTATTTACACCTAAATCATCTTGAACAGTCTTCAGAGTTACAGGAATAGTTGCTGCGCTTGAAGATGTTGAAAATGCAAATATAGCAACATCCTTCATTTTTCTATAAAAAGTAAGCAAACTTAAATTTGTAAATAGCTTAAGTATTAATGAGTATGTAAAAACTACATGAATTAACAAAGCGATTATTAGCAAAAGCACATATTTAAAAGCTTCTTGAAAAATATCTAATCCGTCTGTGATTACAAATTTACCAATTAAACAAAATACACCTATAGGTGCAAAAGATATAACCATTATTACCAGCTGCATAAATACAGTGTTTAGTTTTTCAAAGGACTGACTAAAATTGTTTGTAAGGTGATTTGTTTTATTTAGAGCAAGTCCAAATAAAATACTAAAAAAGACAACTGCTAGCATTTGATTTTGTGCCATAGCTTCAATAATATTTGAAGGAAAAATATCTAAAATTGTTTCATATATCCCCTGTCCTTGTGGGAGCTGTTCTGGTGGGGCAATGTCTGACGAATATCCAGCACCGGGTTTAAAGATAGATCCTATAAAAAGGGAGAGCGAAACTGCTATAGCAGTTGTTGATAAATAAAGAACAATTGTCTTTAGAGTGATATTCCCTAAACTTTGCATGCTTGTTAAAGATGAAATACCAGAAACAAGTGAAAAGAATACTAGAGGGACAATTAAGAGTTTTAGTAAATTAATAAAAATAGCGCTTCCTAGATTGAAAACATATGCTCTAGTAAAGTCTATAAAAGTATCTGAAAAAAAACTTAGATAATATAAAAGAGAGCCAACCACAAAGCCCAAAAACATTCCAAGCAAAATATTTCTTGTTAAATTTTTGGGAGTTTCAATCATTCTATCTCAATCATATCAAAATCTTCTTTGCCAACACCGCATTCAGGGCATAACCAATCCTCGGGTACGTCTACCCATCTTGTTCCAGGATCTATTCCATCATCTGGCCAACCTAAAGCTTCATCATATATTAGACCACAAACAATACATTCATACTTTTTTAATTTCATACTCATATTTTTATTTTTACTTTGATTAAAAGTACGGGCGTTATAATATCAGATTTATCGAGAAATTAATGAAGCTAAAGAAAATATCATCTTGGAAAAATTTTGAGTCTGTAGAGTCAAAAATATTAAATAATGAAATACGTTCCTGGCTTCTAGAAAAAGGTCCGATTACAAAAAGAATAAAAAAAAATGGAGCATTCAAACTTCATCTTATTCAAGACAAACTATCATTTGTTAAACAAGAAGATAAAGACTTTATAGACTGTACATCTGATGAAATAAAATTAAGGGAAGTTATACTTTTTTGTGGGAATGAACCTATAGTTTTTGCACAAACAATAATACCTTATGAAACCATTTCCAATGGATTTGAGAAACTAGGAAATCTTGGAAATAAGCCTCTAGGCGATATTCTTTTTGAGAAAAATATTTTTACTAAAGATAAAGTTGTTTATGCTCTATTTAAAAATGAATCTGGCATATATTGGGGAAGGAAAGCAAAATATTT
>RGHK01000101.1 GCA_010024215.1 Pseudomonadota bacterium
TCATCCCCTAGGTAGAATTGCATAAAAAATTAACATTAGATTCAAAGATCTGTCCTGTATGCGACAGATCATTTAATTGGCGTAAAAAATGGGCAAAAAGCTGGGATAAGGTTATTTATTGTAGTGAAAAATGTAAAAGATCTAAGAATCTAAAGTATTCTCAATCCATTCATTAATATAATCTTCTAGGATATCCAATGGTACTGAACCTCTTTTTAAGATCTCATGATGAAAATCTTTAATATCATATTTGTCACCAAGCTCTTTTTCAGATTTTAACCTTAATTCAAGGATTTTTAATTGACCTATTTTATAAGCCAATGCTTGACCAGGCCATGCTATATATCTGTCAACTTCATTTTCAATATCTAATTGGGATTTAGCAGTATTTTCTAAAAATAGGTTTATTGCATCATCTCTTGACCAACCCTTATAGTGCATTCCTGTATCAACAACCAGCCTTATAGCTCTCCACATGTCATATGTTAGTTGTCCAAACTTATCATATGGATCTTCATAGATACCCATAAACTCACCAAGCTCTTCACTATATAAACCCCAACCTTCAACAAAAGCGGTAAAGCTTAAATATCTTCGAAAAGTAGGAACATTTTCTAATTCTTGAGCAAGTGATATTTGAAAATGATGACCTGGAACAGCTTCATGCACAGTTAAAACTGGTATCTCATATTTAGGTCGAGATTCTGGTTTGTAAAGGTTTGCATAAAAATAACCAGGCCTACCTTTGGCCGGACCATTATAATATGCGGTTGTTGTAAAAGGAGCTGACTCTTCTGGTATAGGAATAACCCCATAGGGAGCTCGTGGAAAAACTTTAAAAATCTTAGGCAGAAGAGGATCAATTTTTTTTGCCATTATCAAATATGCATTTAAAAGATCTTCACCATTATCATAATAAAACCTTGGACTTGTTCTGAGATAATTAAGAAAAGATTTAAAATCTCCATCCCATTTTAAATCATTAATTATTTCTTCCATCTCTGATCTAATTCTGCTTACCTCACTCAAACCAATTTCATGAATTTCATCCGGAGTGAGGTTTGTAGTTGTATGATATCTGGCTACATATTCATACCATTTTTTACCATCTGGAACTCCATCAAGACCAATTGAGTCTCTAGATTTAGGTAAGTATTCATTTTTTAAGAATTCATTAAGTTCTTGATATGCTGGAATTATTTTGTTGGAAATTAATTCTTTAGCATCTTCAATAAGTTGATTTTTCTCATCATTAATAAAATATTCATCATTTGCTGATAAAAATATCTTTAAATAGGGATGTCTATCTATATCGTTATTTAATAGATTATCTATTTGAGTGATGACTTGTCTGGTAACAAGTTTTGGTTGGGTATAGCCTTTTGCTAATCCTTCTTTAAGATTATTAGTTGTATTGTTGATATTATCTGAATACTTGGATAGTCGAATCAACCAATCTTCATAATCAATCTTAGATGAGTATACAAGCCTATCTCCTGTCTCATAATAACTTTGGACTCCACCTCTTTGGTTGAGTGACATATAGTATGAAGGATAGCTTGAAGCTTCTATGGAATTATCAAGGTTAAGGTTTAAGAGTTTGTAATTTAATTTATTATCAGGATTTAATTTATTAAAATCAAAAGCTTTTAATTTCTGTTTTTTTTCTTCAAGTATAGAAATTCTGTTTTGATAATACTCTATATTGTTAGGAGTAATGTCTTGATTAAATCGTTTATCTCCTAAAAGTGAAGCAAATATTGGGCTATCTTTTAGATCTTCATCCCATTGAGCAGCAAGATATTCTTCAAATATCTCATCTTCACTAATAACAATAGTATTTATATCAGGTTCTGTAATTTCATTTTGAGCAGTTTGACATGAGCTAAAAAAGAATATTATAAAAGCTAAAATAAAGTTCTTATGTATCGTGAAATTCATATTTTTTGTTACATATTTGGATAGTTTGGGCCGCCAGGTCCCTCTGGAGTAACCCATTTAATATTCTGTGATGGATCCTTAATATCACAAGTTTTACAATGAACACAATTTTGTGCATTAATAACGAATTTCTTTTCGTTATCTTTTTCAACAACCTCATAAACACCTGCAGGACAATATCTTTGAGCAGGTTCATCATACATAGGTAAATTAACCGCTATAGGTATAGAAGGATCTTTTAATTTGAGATGACAGGGTTGGTCTTCTTCGTGATTAGTATTTGAAAGATAAACTGATGATAATTTATCAAATGAATAAACACCATCTGGTTTGGGATAATCTATCTTTGGCATTTCATCAGCTTTTTTTAAGCACTCATGATCTGGAGTTGGGTGATTTAGAGTAATAGGTAAGTTGCCTCTAAATATAAACTGATCAATTGCATTAAACATAGCACCAATCAAGGCTCCAAATTTATGGAAAAAAGGTCCAAAATTTCTAGATTTATATAGTTCCTTATATATCCATGAATCATTAATTTTTTGATCAAAAGTTATATCAGTTGATATTTCATTATGTAAGTCTTGAAATATGTGTTCCCCAGCTATAATTCCTGACTTCATGGCCGTATGAGAACCTTTAATTTTTGAAAAATTTAATGTTCCGGCATTGTCACCAATCAACATACCACCTGGAAAACTCATTTTTGGAAGGGATTGAAGACCACCTTTTATTAGAGCACGAGCTCCATAAGATATTCTTTCAGCTCCTTCTAGATATTTTTTTATTGATGGATGTGTTTTCCATTTTTGAAATTCATCAAATGGACTTAAATGAGGATTCTTATAATCAAGAGGGATAACATATCCAATATATGCTTCATTATTTTCACCATGATAAAAATATGACCCTGAAGGTGTATCCCATGGAGTAGGCCATCCATTTGTGTGTACAACCAAGCCTTCTTCATGTTTCTCTTTAGAAAGCTTCCAAACTTCTTTAAATCCAATACCATAATGTTGAGGGTCTTTACCCTCAGAAAGATTATATTTATTGATAATTTCTTTACCTAAATGACCTCTACAACCTTCACCAAGAACAGTATATTTAGCTCTTATTTCAATTCCAGGCTCATTACCAGGTTTTAATTCACCATTAGCATCAATACCCATATCACCAGTTTGAACACCCACAACTTTATCATCTTCATAAATAAGCTCACTGGCAGGAAAACCTGGAAAAATTTCAACACCGAGATTCTCTGCCTGTTCAGATAACCATCTACATAAATTTCCTAGACTGATTACATAATTGCCATGATTATTCATTGGCGGCATAACGAAGGCAGGTATAGAAAAACCAAATTTTTCAAATAAGAATATAAGTTTATCTTTTTTTACAGGAACATTTAGCGGGGCATTTAAGTCTTTCCAATTAGGTATCAATTCATCAAGGGCTGTAGTCTGAAATACATTACCAGATAAAATATGAGCTCCAATTTCTGAGCCTTTTTCAAGTAAACATATCGAATAATCAGTACCATTTTCTTGATTAAGTTGAGCAAATTTAATTGCCGTTGCCAGCCCTGAAGGACCGCCACCAACTATTACTACATCATATTCCATAGTTTCTCTTTCCATAAGTTACCTCAAATTATGTT
>RGHK01000102.1 GCA_010024215.1 Pseudomonadota bacterium
TTTCATTTAACATTCAGAAGCCTATAAAAATAAGTTCTAATCATTGGGAGAATTATATATTAGGTGTTATTGATGGGATTCATAAAATAAGACCTGGTAAATTAAAAGGTTTCAATTGTAAAATTACTAGTAGTCTACCTGAAGGTGCAGGAATAGCATCCTCAGCCGCTTTAGAATGTGGTGTTGCTGAGGGATTAAATCAATTATTTAATTTAAATTTTAGCGATCACGACCTTATTGATATATCTGTTAAAGCAGAGCACAATTTTGTTAAAAATAATTGTGGAATTATGGACCAATTTTCTATAATTAAAGGTAAAGCTCAAAAACTTATTCTATTAAATTGTGCAACCCTTAAATTTGAATTTTTTCAATTTGAATTTGATGACTACTCAATTATTCTACTTAATTCAAACGTAAAGCATAATCTTTCTGAAAGTGAATATAATCTTCGAAGAAAGGAGTGTGAACAAGCTCTTGAAATTATACAAAAACATCATTCTGGTTACAATTATCTAGTTGATGTGCCTGAAAATATTATTGATGAATTAAAAGATGATTTAACTGATAAACTTTATAAAAGAGCAGTTTTTGTTTCTCAAGAAAATGCAAGGGTATTAAAATCAGTAACTCAATTAAAAAAAAGAGAGATAGTAAAGTTTGGTGAATTAATGTATGAATCCCATGATGGTTTGTCTAAAAAGTATGAAGTGAGTTCTCCTGAGCTAGATTTTTTAGTTGAATTGACAAAAGATTTACCTTATGTTATTGGAAGCCGAATGATGGGTGGTGGCTTTGGTGGATCCACAATAAATATTGTTGAGAAAAAATTCATAAATGAATTTTTAAGTTTGGCCTATGAAAAGTATAAGAGTAAATTTAATCATAATCTTATTTCACTAGAGGTAGAAATATCAGATGGTGTAGGTAGGGCAAATTTTATATGAATGAATTTGCAAAACACATCTCATAGAAGGAAAAATATCCTGACTGGTGACTGGACGCTTGTATCTCCTCATCGTTTAGCTCGTCCATGGGATGGTAAAAAAGAAAAGCCTTTAACTAACAAAAAACTATCTTATGATCCTAATTGTTACCTGTGTCCAGGGAATGAAAGAAATAATGGTGAAAAAAATCCATTATATAAAGACGTATATGTTTTTAATAATGATTTTAGTGCACTAAAGAATGAGCCAATACAGGTATATCAAGATGGTCTTTTTGAGGCAAAGAGTGAGTCAGGTATTTGTAGAGTAATTTGTTATTCTGATAATCATAAAACAACTTTACCAATTTTGGATGTAAATTCCATTGAAAAAATTATAAAAGTTTGGCAAAATGAATATCAAACATTAGGTGAAAAATCAAATATCAATTATGTGCAAATTTTTGAAAACAAAGGCTTAATTATGGGGTGTTCTAACCCACATCCTCATGGACAAATATGGGCACAAGAATCAATCCCTACAGAGGTAAAGAAAAAAGATATTCAACAAAAAAGATATTGGGATCAAAATGGATTAAGCTTGTTGGGAGAATATTTAAAACAAGAACTAAAGTTAGAAGATCGTGTAATCTGTAAAAATTCAAGTTTTGTTGCTTTAGTTCCTTTCTGGGCAATTTGGCCTTTTGAAACAATTATTATCCCCAAAAGACATGTTGTTTCTATTTTAGAATTTACAAATGAAGAAGTTAATGATTATGCCCAAATATTAAAAGAACTTACAATTAGATACGATAATTTATTTGAAACATCATTCCCTTATTCAGCTGGGATTCATCAAGCACCAACCAATGGGCAAAACAATAAACACTGGTGTTTTCATATGTGTTTTTATCCACCTTTACTTCGATCTGCAGATATTAAGAAATTTATGGTGGGATATGAGATGTTTGCAGAACCTCAAAGGGATATTACCCCTGAGGTAGCAGCTGAATATCTAAAAAAGTTGTCAGAAATTCATTATTCAAAAATTTAGCTCTTTGACTTAGAAAAAATATTTCATTTTAAGACTTATGATTAATAAATTAATCTAGATCAAAATGTATCATTCAATAACTAATTTTTATTTTTCCTATAGTTTCTCTGTGAGACATTAATTTACCATCTACAAATAACATAAACCCTTTTCCTCTATTATATTTATTCCCATATTTATCCCAAACAAGGGTTAAAATTTTATTGTGATAAAGAACATTGTCAAGACAAAAGTAATCCCACTTGTTTTGTGGAATAAGAGGATTAAACTCAATAATATTGTCGTTACGAGGTCTCAAACCCATCAAACCGGTAATTATTAAGTCATTATATGTTGAATGGTTGTAGTCTTTCCCCCTTTCTTTCCCCCCTTTTTCTTCACTCCAGGTACCATTTTCCCATGATTTTAAACGTGTTCGTGCTATCCAATCTCCTGTATATGGATTCAAATTTTCATCAATCCAAGGAACTACTTTTTCATCATCTCTTATTAATTTATGTGAATTTGTGTAAATCTTAAGTAATTCAAAATAATCCCCTTCATTAATTATGTTTTGATCATAATTGTTAAGAAGATTTGCAAGTGATGTTAACACATTACATGTTGCTAATGGCCAGCTTGGTCCATTCCATAAACATTCATGTCCTTGGTACGATATTTCAAATTTTGGATGTCTTTGCTCTAAATAAGTTGGTCCATATGGCGCATAAAAACCATCTTTATCCATTAAAAATTCCCATGCTTTTTCATAACCTTTATCAGGCATATTAAAATACCATGGCGTATATCCATAGAGCTCTCTAGCATCACTGAGTGATGAACTGACTTCATCTATGTCTTTCTCAACCATGTCTGTGGATAGGACTTTAAAAAAATTAGCCTCTTTATCCCACAATTTATTTTGAACCAAGTTTTTAATTCTATCTGCTTTATTGATGAATTTTTTTTCAATATCTGGCTTTCCAGCCATTTTTGCAATTTTGGAAATGGCTACAGCATCGCCAAACATAAAACTATTTAAGCTTGGTCTAAAACCATGACCTCCCACAGAAAACTCACCTCCATCTCTGTCATCAAGAGTATAAAATAGACCGTTTTTTCTTTTTCCAATGTGATGTCCATACCAATCCCATCCGGATTCCCATGCTTCATAATTTTCAATTAAATCAGGTAGTAAGTCCAAAAGTGGTTTACTGTCTGAGGTTACTAGAAATCTATTATACATTGCATCTGCAACCCAAAAACTGTAAAGACGTGGATTTCCTCCTTTTCTAAACCAGAAATACGAATAATCATCAAGAAATTTAAAATTATGAAGCCAGCGTCCCTCATAGTAATGGTGAGCAGCAGGAGCACTAATTGTATTGTGCTTTCCTGACCAATCTACATCAGGCAAAAATTCAGTAATTACATAACCATCGAGTGTTTTTTTTATATGCTTACGATAGGTCCACCATCTAAAGTAGTAAGTCCTTTCAAAATTAATATCTGGACACTCAAAAAGAGGAATATTATTTTTTAAAAAATCATACGCTTCTTCATTAGGAATATTTGAATATAGTTCTTCATCATCCGCATTAAACTGCTCAACATACGTTTGCAATTTTAGCTCATCTATAA
>RGHK01000103.1 GCA_010024215.1 Pseudomonadota bacterium
GCTGCATCTGCAATTAGAGGAATATCAAGCTTTACAGCTTTTTCCATCATATCCTTCATTAAATTTAAAGTTTCTTCAGCATTTGCTTTAGGTGTTTCAAAAATTAATTCATCATGCACCTGCATAATCATTTTTGTTTGAGGCAACTCTTTATCTATAAATGCATTTATATCTATCATAGCTTTTTTAATTATGTCTGCTGCTGACCCCTGCAAAGGTGCGTTAATAGCAGCTCTTTCTGCCGCTTGTCTTCTAAGGCCGTTAGCAGCATTGATTTCATTAAGATATAGGCGCCTTCCCATTATAGTTTCAACAAACATATCTTCTTTTGCTTGAGCTTTTGTATTAGCCATGTAATCTTTTACGCCTGTATATCTTTCAAAATAAGTATCTAAGTATTTTTGTGCCTCAGCTCTTGGTATATCTAACTGGCGTGTAAGACCAAAAGCTGACATCCCATACATAAGTCCAAAATTTATAGCTTTTGCACTTCTTCTTTGCTCCTCGGTTACGCTTTCTAAGCTAACGCCAAATACCTCAGCTGCTGTTGCTGAATGAACATCAAGGCCAGCATTAAAAGCATTAGTAAGATTTTTATCTTTTGAGAGATGAGCCATTATTCTTAATTCAATTTGAGAATAATCTGCAGATATCAAAACATTTCCTTTTTCAGGAACAAAGGCTTCTCTTATTCTTCTTCCTTCTGCCGTCTTAATAGGTATATTTTGTAAATTTGGTTCTGTTGATGAAAGTCTTCCTGTTGAAGTAATTGCCTGTTGATATGAGGTATGGATTCTTTTTGTTTTCGGATTCTCAATCTTAATTAGACTGTCTGTATAAGTTGATTTTAATTTTGCTAGAGTTCTATATTGAAGAATAATTTTTGGCAAATCATATTCTTCAGATAGCCTTTGCAGAGTTTCTTCATTAGTAGAAGGTTGCCCTTTTGGGGTTTTTTTAAGCACCGGCAATTGAAGTTTATCGTATAAAATTTCTAATAGTTGTTTTGGGGAATCTAGATTAAATTCTTCACCAGCTATAGCAAAAGCCTGTGAAGTTAACT
The DNA here is from genome assembly GCA_010024215.1 of Pseudomonadota bacterium. Lineage (GTDB taxonomy): Bacteria > Pseudomonadota > Gammaproteobacteria > Magnimaribacterales > D2472 > SCGC-AAA076-P13. Next base: position 1,064 of record RGHK01000103.1, read on the forward strand.
CTGATATTTTTTCAGATAGTTCTTGAGAATGAGCTGCAAGTTTATTTTTATCAATCTTGGCACCATTTTGTTCAACTGCTGCCAAAACATGAACAAGTGGATATTCAATTTCTTGAAGTAATTTTATCTGTCCTTTTTTGCCTTTAAGCAGACTGCTAAGCTTATTAAACAATCTAAGTGTTATATCAGCATCTTCTGCTGCATAGTTTGTGGCTACAGCAATATCTACTTCAGAAAATCTAATCTGCTTTGATGCGGTGCCAGCAACATCACTAAATTTTATTGTTTCATAGTCCAGATAATAGGTAGCAAGTTTATCCATTCCATGTCTTGTGGCCGTGCTATTTAAAACATATGACATAAGCATGGTGTCTGCATGAAATTTATCTAGATGAATTCCATGCCTAGATAAAATCGGAATATCAAATTTTAAATTCTGTCCTACTGCTTTTTCTTTATTCTTTTCTATGACCTTTCCTATAGAATCCTGAACTAACTTTAAGCTTGGCTGATTTGGACAGTTTTCATAATTGTGGCCAATAGGAATATAACATCCAGAACCCTCATCAACAGAAAGAGAAATCCCAACTAGGTTTGCAGTAATCGTATCAAGCGAATCTGTTTCTGTATCAATAGCAAAGACCTTGCAAGCGTCGATCTTATCTGCCCAGTCATTTAGCTCCTTCTTTGTTAAAACCGTTTGATAGTTATTTTTTTTCTCTTTTAGGTTATCTTTTTTAGAATCAACCTTTTGTGATGAATTGTCTGCTGGTTTTTTAAATTCTAGATCTGAAAAGATTTTATCTAGTTTTTCTTGGTCACCATTAAACTCTAAGAGATCTTTAAAATCAGTTTCTATATCTACATCGTCTCTCAGTGAAACCAAGTCAACGTTTCTATCAAGCTCAGCTAAAGAATTGCGAAGGTTTTCACCAACAACACCTTTAATAGATTCTGCATTTGCAATAATACCCTCAAGATTATCAAACTCATTTAACCATTTTGCGGCTGTTTTTTGTCCAACCTTTGGAACTCCAGGAATATTGTCAGAACTATCACCAACAAGGGCTAGCATATCCCTGATTTGATTGGGTTTTACACCAAATTTTTCAAAGACTTTTTTTTCATCAAAAATTTGATGAGTCATAGTATTCATTATTGTTGTATTCGGATCTTCAACTAGCTGCATCAAATCTTTATCTAGCGATGAGACTACTGCTTTAAATTTTTTTTCTTTTGCTAGCTTTACTATAGTTGCTATTACATCGTCTGCCTCAACGCCAGCTATTTCAATCAAGGGAAAGCCTATTGCTTTACAGATATTTTTCAGCGGTTCTAGTTGTTCTCTTAGATCATCTGGCATTGGTGGCCTGTTTGCTTTGTATTCGCTATAAATTTTATTTCTAAAGGTTTTTCCTTTAGCATCAAAAACAACAACAATAGGAGAGCCTTCGCTATCTTTTTTTAAATTCATAAGCATATTTGTTACGCCTTTAATAGCACCCGTTGGTTGGCCTTTAGAGGTGCTTAAGGGTGGCATAGCATGATATGCCCTATACAAGTATGAAGAACCATCAATTATAAAAATTCTATCTTTCATTTAAATTCTGCTTTTCTTGTATTATTTTTTTATACTAGTGAAATACAAATAAATTATATGTTTAAAAAACTAGTTAGCTTTATTAAATCAGTTTATCAAAACTATTTTGAAATAGCCTCCTGTTTGGGCGCTTCTCTGATTATTTTATTAGCTATTTTGATGGATAATATTTTGAGTTTGCAGGCTTGTCCAATGTGCATAATGACTCGTTATGTTTTTGGCTTTATTGCATTGGTATCTTTTATGGGAGTCATTATGAAAAGATTCCTTATTGTTCACAGAATATTAATATTTTTTGGCTCTATCGCCGGAATAGCTATAACGGGCAAACAAATATATCTTCAAAACCTAAGCCCTGAAGAAATTGGAAATTTATCTGGAGGATGTGGTATGCCTCTAAATGCTCAAATTGATTATTTTGGTTTTTTTGGTGGCATAGCAAATGCATATAAAGGCGGACCGGCATGTGCTGCGGTAAACTGGGAATTTATCTTTAATTTTGCAGAATGGGGTTTTATATTCTTTTCTGTTTTCCTAATTACCTCTATCTTAAAGGTTTTTAAAAGCTAGAGCATTCTATTTTGTAATAAAACTACAAACTATTTATTAATAAAAGCCTTTAAAATCAAGGGTTTTGAGGTTTGTTTGACTCTTATAAAGGCTTGATATTAAATTTACTACAAATATGTAAATATTTTACAATTATATATAATAAATTTATGAGCAATATAGAAAGCGCCAATTCATTTGAACTAAGCAATGATGAGCTTATTAATGCTGCTATCGCCAACGATGAAGGCATTATTGCTAGTAACGGAGCTTTTTCTACCAACACAGGATTAAGAACTGGCAGAAGTCCAAATGATAGATTTATTGTTAAAGAGCCAACAACTTCAGA
>RGHK01000104.1 GCA_010024215.1 Pseudomonadota bacterium
AAAGTTGATCATTTTTCATAACTATTGTGGGAGTCATGGAGCTAAGAGGCCTTTTTTTTGGTTGAATTTCATTAGCTGTTGCTCCAAGCAGTCCAAACTGATTGGGAATACCAGGAGCTGCTGAAAAATCATCCATTTCATTATTCATTAATATTCCAGTCCCCTCAATTGTTACTCCTGATCCAAAAGTTGAATTCAATGTATAGGTTGAAGATACAACATTTCCATTTTTATCAGCTACTGAAAAATGAGTTGTTTCAATGCTTTCGTTATCATCAAAAGAGCCTGGTAAAATTTTTGATGAAGGTTTTGATTCACCAATTTTTATCTTGCTTTTAATAGTTGCAGCATATTGCTTATTGGTTATTTCTGATACAGGAACATCAAAAAAATCTGGATCACCTAAATGCTTAGATCTATCAGCATAAGCATATTTCATAACCTCAGCTAATAAGTTTATATATTCAGTTGTATTATGTCCCATATTTTTGAGATTATAATTCTCTAAGATATTAAGCATTTGAATTATATGAACTCCTCCTGATGATGGAGGACCCATAGTAATTATTTTATTATTTCGGTAATTTGAAATTAACGGTTTTCTCCATTTTGGTTTATAGGTTATTAAATCATTTTCTGTGATTAAGCCTCCATTTTTTTGCATTTGCTCTGCAATTTTTTTTGCCACTTCACCCTTGTAGAAGCCGTCTTTTCCTTTTTTGGCAATAATTTTTAAAGTATTTGCTAGATCCTTTTGAACAAGAATACTACCTGTAAAATTAGGATTATGTTCCATGAATATTTTTTTTGTTGGCTCATAATATGATAATTTTTCTTTATATTTTATTAGCATATCACCCATATAAGGAGTAATTTCAAAACCATTTTCAGCATAGAAAATTGCATCTTCAAGTAACAATTCCCAGTCCAATGATCCAAATTTTTGATGAACCTCCCAAAAACCTGCTACTGTTCCGGGAACTCCGCTTGCTAAATATCCGAATGTAGATAATTTTTCTTTGTTAAAAGAACCATCTTCTTGTAAATACATTTTTGTGAATGATTTATCTGGAGCCATTTCTCTATAATCTATGGAATAGTTTTGATTACTTACTGAGTCATGCATGACCATAAACCCTCCACCACCAATGTTTCCAGCCCTAGGAAGCACAACAGCTAACGTGAAACCAACTGCAATAGCAGCATCATAAGCATTACCACCTTTACTCAGTATTTTTTCTCCAACTCTAGTTGCAATGAAATGTTGAGTGGTAACCATTCCATTTCTACTTTTTGAAATTTGTTTTTGCGCTGGAATATATTTAGAAGGATTGACAGTGCCAATAGGTTGAAAATCTCTGGCAATTACTTCAACACATAGTGAATAAATAAAAAAACATGCAATATGTATTAGTTTTAATTGCTTAGTCCATGTTTTTAATCTTAAATTTTTTATCATCTTTTTATAAATATACTAATAAGAAGGTTTAGTTATAATAACTTCTTTATAATTAATATATAAAAAAATTTATTATGAAAGATTTATATCAAGAAATTTTGGATCAACATACTGCACCAGGGCAAATGTTTGAAACTAAAGAAGTTACTAATGAAAGTGGTGTTACTTTTAAAGAATACATTAATCTTCCAGATAGCCTAAGAGGTTATTTAGATTTTGCATTAACACATGCAGATAAGGAATGCTTAATTTATGAGGATGAGAGGTATACCTACAAGGAAGTTTTTGAAAAAAGTGCTCAAACTGGAAATGCATTAATTGAAGCTGGTATTAAAAAGGGTGATAGGGTGGCAATATGCATGCAAAATAATCCTGAATTTGTATACTCTTATTTTGGAATTGTTGGCATAGGTGCTGTATGCGTTCCGCTAAACTCATGGTGGGTTCCTTCTGAAGTTATATATGGCATAGAACATTCTGATGCTAAATTATTAATAGCTGATTCGAAAAGATTACAAGGATTAGAATCGCTACCTAATGTTAAAAAAATAGTTACCAGTTATACACCAGACAGTTCATTTACATCTTTCGATGATTTTATTTCTGGACATGATAAGACATTTCCAGTTGTAGAGATTGGTAGAAATGATCATGCAACAATCTATTACACCTCAGGATCGACTGGAAAACCTAAGGGTGTCTTGTCATCTCAAAAAGCTGTTCTAGCCACAATGTTTAGTTGGGCATGTTTCTCATCTGTAATGAACCAGGTTGAAGCAAAGTCAAACCCTAAGGCTGCTGCGATTGTAAGTCCTGAATCAGTAATATTACATTGTGTCCCACTTTTTCATGTTACTGGCAGTCATGCGGGTTTATTGATGTCGGTGTTGGTAGGAAGAAAAATAGTCATGATGAAAAAATGGGACGCTGGATTAGCCCTTCAATTAATAGAACAAGAAAAAGTAACAGATATAACTGGTGTACCAACACAAACCTGGGAGTTATTAAATCATCCTGAAAGATTGAATTATAATTTGTCCTCATTGAAAACTTTAGGTGCTGGTGGGGCACCTAGACCAGCTGAGCATGTAAAACAATTAGATGAAGAATTTGAAGCTAGACCTGGCATAGGCTATGGTTTATCTGAAACCAATGCGCTTGGAGCTCTTGGAAGTGGAGATGAATATGTCAATCATCCAAATTCAACTGGAAGAGTTGTTCCACCTCTTACAGAAATCAAAATAATTGATCAAGATTGGAATGAATTACCCGAAGGAGAGGTTGGTGAGGTTGCTATCAAGTCACTTGGTAACATGATTGGTTATTGGAAAGATCCTGAGGCAACAAAAGAGTGTATGAGTGATGATGGTTGGTTTAGATCAGGCGATCTTGGAAAATTAGTTAAAGATATTGTTATTCGTGGCGGTGAAAATATTGCATGTCCAGAGGTAGAGGGAGCAATATATGAACATAAAGATATATTAGAAGCATGTGTATTTGGTATTCCAGATGAGAGACTTGGTGAAATTCTTTGCGCAGCAATTTATCTCAGAGAAGAATCTAAACTTTCTATAGATGAACTCCAGTCATTTTTATCAACAAAACTTGCTGCGTTTAAAATACCAGTTAATATTAAATTTTATAAAGATAACTTACCTAGAGTTGGTTCCGGCAAATTTGATAAACCAAATTAATTTTTCAAACTACCTGTGCGCAATGTGCTCATGCCGCTTTCTTCAAGCTCATAACATCTACGACATTCTTTACTGGGCTTGTCCTGCAACATGTTTAGTCTTATGTTGCGCAACTGTTCACCGTTCCATATTTCTTGTAGGCTTTGATCCTGTGTGTTACCAATTGGCAAATCAGGATCACTCATACAACAAGGATAGGTAGTACCTGCTGGCCACATGTGTAAATGTATCCAAGGCATCATGCAAAAATGTTTGCTGGCTTTCAATTTATCAGACATACAAATCCTTTAATTCTGGAAATACACGTAAAAAGTTTTCACCTCGTTTCAAATCTATTTTTTGCATTTCTTCTCTGAACCTTGGTATCATATGTGTATCATCTTTATTATACA
>RGHK01000105.1 GCA_010024215.1 Pseudomonadota bacterium
ATAATGCGCCACTATTTTTTTAACGCAGTAAATTATGAAGAGAACGTTTCAACCTAGTACATTAAAAAGAAGCAGAACCCATGGGTTTAGAGCTAGAATGGCTACTAAGGCTGGAAGGGCTATTCTTTCTAACCGAAGAAAGAAAGGCCGAAAGGTATTAACTGCTTAAAAAAATATTGTCGCAACAAAAACTCCCAAAATATTTCTATTCATCTAAAAACCTAAGGCTTTTTTATATTGCATCTGAGCCTTCTGGTTTAAGACTTTCGGTACCTAAAAAATTTTTTAGATTGGCTGTTGATCGCAACAAGATTAAGAGACAGATAAAAGAAATATTTAGAACAAACGGTTTATATTTTCAAAAGGGTTGTTTTATTATCATGGTTTATAAACCTTTTTGTGAATTAAGTTATCGCGAAGCTTCTTTTGAGATTGTTAAGGCTGTAAAATCATCACTAAATAATAATAAGGCCCTTAAATGAATATTAGAAAAATTTATCTTGGTTTAATAGTTTTGCTTTCTATGGCTCTTTTTTATGAATGGTCATCTGAACAAAGAGTGTTAAATGAAAAAAACATTCAACAACAGGCTGAGCTAGAGGGTGAGCTTGGGCTTGTTTCTAATGATGGTAGGTTTGTCTTTCTTGAAAATGATTTATTAAAACTAAAAATCTCTATAGCCACAGGCTCTGTTGTTGAATCCAGATTAAAACAATATGGTGTTGAAAATATTCCAGAGTCTCTTGGTGTCCGTGTTTTTGGTTCTTCTGAAACATCTGCCTTTACTTACTATTTAAAAACGGGTTTCACAGGCAACCCTGTAGTTTATGTTTTAGATAGTTATGGTATAGATTATGTTCTTTTAAAAAGTCTTGATGGGGACCAGACCAAAGAGTTTAGGTTTCTTCCTGAGTCATATGAGGTTTCCATAAAAGATACATCGGTGTCTGGTGTTTCTGGGAGAGCTTTTGCCTCACTATATAGAACAGATGGGCCGTCATTGGATCTTAAAACAGGCGTCCTTCAGGGTGGCATGATGAATAATGGTTCTTATAGGGGTGTTGCTATAAGTACAGACCAAGCCCCATACGAAACCTCAAGACTAAGAAGTATAGATGAGCCTTTTGAAAGTCTTTCTAGGGGTGGGTGGGTTTCTTTTATTCAAAAATATTTTTTTGCAGCCCTGCTTGGTTCTGATGATTATATTTATAATTATTTTGCACAACCTCAGGTTGATGGTGTTTACAGGATGGGGTATACCGTCGAGAAGGGTGGGGTTGAAAATCTTACATACTCCCACTCTCATCGTGTTTTTATTGGCCCAAAAATAAGAAAAGATCTGTTACAAAGGGCTGAAAATCTTGAGCTTTCAATAGATATGGGGTGGTTCTGGTTTATCTCTCAACCAATGGTGTGGTTTTTAGACTTGATTAATACTTATTTAAACAATTGGGCTCTTTCTATTGTTGTTTTTACTTTGCTTCTTAAGTTGGTTTTGTTTCCTGTAACCGCTAAAGGTTTTGTTTCAATGGGTCAGATGAGAAAAGTTGGTCCGATGATGAAAGAACTTCAAGAAAGGTATAAGGATGATAGGCAGAAGCTTTCATCAGAAATGATGAATCTTTACAAAAGGGAAAGGGTTAATCCGCTTGGTGGCTGTTTGCCGGTTTTGGCCCAGGTGCCATTTTTTATAGGGTTCTTTTTTGCTTTAAGGGAAATGGTTGAGTTAAGACATGCTTCTTTTTTCTGGATTTCGGATCTTTCTGTTCCTGATCCTTTGTTTGTTTTGCCGGTTCTTTTTGGTTTGGTTATGGTTTTCACACAAAAGTTAAGTCCTACCCCTCCAACGGCTGACCCAATGCAACAACAAATAATGAAATCTATGCCTATTGTTTTTTCTATATTTTTTCTTATATTCCCAGCAGCCCTGTGTTTATATTCGGTCATTAACTCGGGTGTTTCTTTGGCGCAACAAAGATATTTATACAAAAAACATGGTGTTTTGAGTGATCCTTTAGGCGGAGCTTAGATTTTATGTCAGTGGTTTTTGCTCTCGCCACACCGCCAGCGAAATCAGCGATTTGTGTTTTTAGGGTTTCTGGTGATGGTTGTTTAGAAAAACTGTCATCACTCACCGGGTCTGGTGTTGAAAAACACAGGACCTTTTATTTAAGAAATATAAAAAATAAAGAGGGTAAACATATAGACAGTGTTGGCTTGGTTGCCTTTAAGGGTCCTGATAGTTACACCGGGGAGGATTCGTTTGAGGTATATGCTCATGGGAGTCTTGGTGTAATGTCTTTGCTTGTAGATGTTTTTAAAGAGGTTGGTTTTGATGAGGCACAGCCTGGTGAGTTTACCAAAAGGGCCTTTTTAAATAATAAAATAAGTCTTGCTCAGGCGGAGGCTGTTGTTGATGTTGTTGACAGTTATAGCTCTGAGGCTGTTTATTTGTCTTCTCAAACCCTTGCCGGAGGTTTTACAAAGGAAGTGGTTGGGCTATCAAACAAAATTGATCTGTTGCGAGTGGGTGTTGAGGGTGAGATTGATTTTGCTGATGAGGGTGAGGCGTTTTTAGATGACAGTATTCTTAAAAACTTTGAATCGCTTGTTAATGAGTTTAGGTTTTTTTTGTCCGGCTGTGTTAATAAAAAAATGTTTTCTGGGAAGAATAAGGTTTTATTTGTTGGCCCTGTAAATTCTGGTAAATCTTCTGTCTTTAATCGTTTGCTAGGTTTTGAAAGGGCGCTTGTGTCAGATGTTCCTGGAACCACTAGAGATTTAGTTGAGTCAGAAATATTTTATAACGAAACTTCTTTTTCGTTGTCAGATTCGGCTGGTTTAAGGGAAACGGAAGATAAAATAGAGTCTAGGGGTATTGAGTTGGCAATAGATCAGATTCAAAATACTGATGTTGTTGTTGGTGTTTTTGATTCAAGTAATGACAGTTTTTTAGAGAGTTTTGACTCCGTTGTTGGTAAAAAAAAATATATAAAGTTATTTAATAAGCTTGATTTGGGTTCCCCTTCCAACCCAGGCGATTTTGATTGCTTGGTGTCAGCAAAAACTGGAGAGGGTTTTGATAAATTTAAAAGTATATTATCTAACACTTTTATAAAAAGCACTGGTGATAATTTTAATTACATGATCAGAAATAGACATGCGGCGTTGTTGGAATCTTCATTAGCCAATCTTGAAAGCGCTTTTTTTAAACTAAGAAATAATAATGGTTTGGAGTTGGTTGCTGAAGATTTGAAAAACGCACGATCTGATCTTGATGAGGTTGTTGGAATTAAAACCTCAGACTCTTTGCTTGGTGATATATTTAGTTCGTTCTGTATTGGTAAGTAACTTGTTATTAAATTGTGGATCTATTAAGAAGTAATTTTTTATCAACAGGTTTTTGTATATGTTGTTTGGTTGTTGCACACAAGCTTAAACATGGTTTATAAAATGCTCTTTACCTTGCTTTAAAGGGCTTTGAAAGACTTTTTAACAAAAATCAAACACA
>RGHK01000106.1 GCA_010024215.1 Pseudomonadota bacterium
AAGTTATGAAGTATTTCGGATCAATAGACCAGGGAACAACTAGCTCGAGATTTTTAGTTTTTGATGAAAACGGAAAAATAATTTCTCAACACCAACAAGAATTAAAACAATATCTACCTAACGAAGTTTCTGTAGAGCACAATCCTACTGAAATATGGGAATCAGTTGTGAATTGTATTAAAGAGGTTAACAAAAATATTCCTATTAAACAATTATCAAGTATTGGAATTACAAACCAGCGCGAGACTACGCTTGCATGGAGTAAATCTACAGGTGAGCCACTACACAATGCACTGGTTTGGCAAGACACTAGGACACAAGATATCTGTGATGAGCTAAAACTTATAAATGAATTGTCTGATGAATTTTCTAAAACAGGATTACCAATTGCTACATACTTTTCACTTTCTAAAATTTTATGGTTATTAAGAAATGTAGAACAAGTACAAATAGCCAAGTCAAATAATGACTTATGTTTCGGTACTGTAGATTCATGGCTTCTTTATAAACTCACAGGTAATCATGTAACGGATGTAACTAATGCAAGCAGAACATTATTAATGGATTTAAAGACTTTAAATTGGTTAGATAAGATTCTTGATACATTAGATATACCTAAAGAATCTCTACCGTTAATAAAACCTTCAATGTGTAGCTTTGGAACAAATGAAGAGATACTAAGTAATGTTCCTATAACAGCAGTACTGGGAGATCAGCAAGCATCATTATTTGGTCAGAATTGCATATCATCAGGAGATGTAAAAAATACTTATGGAACAGGATGTTTTGCATTAACGAATACAGGAACTGAGATCGTACATTCTAATAATGGTTTACTTAGTACAGTAGCTTACCAAATGGAAGGTAATGACCCACAATACGCATTAGAAGGTTCGGTATCTATAGCTGGTGCAGCGGTGCAATGGTTGAGAGATAATCTAAATATTATTGATAAAAGTTCAGAAGTAGAATCACTAGCGATGAGTGTTAAAGACAATGGTGATGTGTACTTTGTTCCAGCATTTTCTGGATTGTTCTCTCCTCACTGGGATGAAACAGCTAGGGGAGTTTTAGTTGGCTTAACTAGATTTTCAAATAAATCGCATATTGCAAGAGCAGTTTTAGAGTCGGTTGCTTATCAATCGTTTGAATTACTTGAATCGATGGAAAGGGATACAGGAATAGTATTCGAATCTGTCAGTGTAGATGGTGGTATGGTAGAAAACAATTTACTAATGCAGTTCCAATCAGATATATTTGATAAAAAAGTTATATCCCAAGAAATAAATGAAATTACAGCACTAGGTGCAGGAGCAGCAAGTTTTTTATATCTAAATGAAATCCCATTTGAAAATATGAGTAATTTTATTACTAAGTCAACAACTTGGAATCCCAATATGAATTCTGAGGTAAGAAGTAAATATGTTGCAAAGTGGAATAAAGCTATAAGTAAAGCAAAACAGTGGATTTAACAAAAGTTTTAATATACGTTTATATTATCTTTTTTATTAGTGCAGGGATTAATCATTTTTTGAATCCACAGTTCTATGACGCAATTGTGCCAGAGTTCATTCCATATCCACGTTTAGTACATCAATTTACTGGAGTACTTGAAATTGTCATTCCTTTATTTTTGTTAACAAGATTCAGAAAAGAAGCTGCTTTAGTCATGATTATTTTTCTAGTTTTGATTTACGGAGCTAATTTATATGTCTGGGTAAATAATCTTCCTTACGGAAGATCATACTTTTCTAACCAACAACATTTTTTCAGATTTTTATTACAGGTCCTTTATATTTATATAACTTATGTAATTTATATGTATGACAAGTAAGCAGTTTCCTAAAGAATTCATATTTGGTACAGCATTAGCTTCTTATCAAGTAGAGGGTGGAATTTATAACAATGATTGGACTCACTGGGAGAATAAAAAAGATTCTGTTTGTGCTGAACCCTGTAATGAGGCATGTAAGCATTACGAATACTATAAAGAAGATATTGACCTATTAGTCAAGTTGGGAATAAAAGCTTTTAGATTTTCAATCGAATGGAGCAGAGTGGAGCCTGAGGAAGGCGTCTTTAACCAAGTAGATATTGATCACTATGTTGACAAAGCTAAGTTGTTACTTGAAAAAAACATAACACCAATAATTACATTTCACCACTTCACGACTCCCGAGTGGTTAATGAAAGATGGTCTCTGGGCTTCGGAAAAGTCTACTATTGCTTTTGTAAAATATGTAGACAAAATGATGCAACATTTGCCTAAAGAAGTGACACTTTACAATACAATAAATGAACCCGGAATATTTTCTATGTTTGGTTATCTATCAAAAATGAAGTTTCCTCCTGGCGTGCAGAATGAAAAAATATTTATTAAAGCTTCCAACAATATTATTGCTGCGCATAAGCAATCTATGAAAAAGATTAAAGAACATAATCCCAATGCAAAAGTTGGTATGACTCATGCTCTGCACGAATGGGATGATAATGATACAAGTGTTCAGAAAGAATATATCAAATACCATATGGAAGATAAATTTCTTTATGCATCTGATGAGGATGATTTTATTGCTTTACAAACCTACAGCATTAGAAGAACGAGCCCTAATTTGTTCTATAGAGCTATTTCTTGGATTCAAATAAAAATTCCATTACTTAGGACATATATATATCCAAGGTTTCGTGATATTTTCTCTGGCAGGCATGAATATGAACCTGAGGGAATTAGAACTACAAAAATGGGATATGAATACAGACCACAAGCTATTTTGTACAATCTCCATAGAATTCATAAAGTTTTTCCAGAAAAAGATATATTTATTACAGAAAATGGCATAGCAACAGACGATGATAATGAACGAATAGAATTTGTAACAGACGTACTTACAGATATTCACGATTATTTATCTGAGTACGGAAAAGTTATGGGTTACTTATATTGGTCAGTCCTTGATAATTTTGAATGGGACCTTGGATATAAAATGAATTTTGGTTTAGTCGAGGTAGATAAGCAAGATTATTCTCGCAAACCACATGATTCAGCGTATTGGTTTGGCAATATTTCTAAAACAAATAATTTATCAAATTAGTTATTAAAACTTAAAATATAGACATGTACATTATTGCAGGATCAACTGGCACATTAGGTTCAGCTATTGCAGAGGAATTATCAAAGAATAATGATATTTTTCTTATTGGTAGAGATGAAAAAAAACTAAAAGAGCAATCGAGTAAATATAACTGTGATTATGAAGTTATCGATCTTTTTAACACTCCAGAACCGAGAGAGTTCACAAAGGTTATTGATTCAGATATTGAAATTAAAGGATTAGTAAACTGTATTGGTTCTATATTGATAAAACCTCTTCACGGAACTTCCCTTGAAGAGTTTAATGATGTTATAACAACTAATCTTTTCTCTTCATATTTTCTCTGGCAGGCATGAATATGAACCTGAGGGAATTAGAACTACAAAAATGGGATATGAATACAGACCACAAGC
>RGHK01000107.1 GCA_010024215.1 Pseudomonadota bacterium
TTGCTTGAATCAGCTATAGAAAATTTAGCTGCTCCTTCTTCATATTTACCAGAAGAAGACGCTTTGACAGCAGTGGTTTGTGGTTCTAGGGCTCCAATAAATGATCCAGCAAGAGCTGAAGCATGCATACTGATTCAAGCTGGTAAAGATATCTATATATTTGATACAGGTGGTGGCAGTATTGCAAACTTAAATAACTGGAACACTCCTTGGAATAGAGTAAAAGCTATATTTTATACTCATCTGCATTCTGATCATATTTTTGATATTGCTGATTTCCATCAAGCAACATGGATTAATGGTGGAAGGAATTCTAAACAAAAAGTTTTTGGACCCGAAGGAGTTCAAATGCTCACAGATGGAATAGAGCTTGCCTACACAAAAGATTACTTTTTTAGAAATGAACATCATGGAGACGAAGTTGCACCATTGGATATAGCTGGTTTTGATACTCATACTGTTGATTTAGGCGTTCCTGTGTTAGTTGACGATGGTGATCTTAAAATAACAGCCTATAGTGTTTCACATGACCCGGTTGATCCTGCGTTAGGATATAGAATTGATTACAAAGGTAGGTCTATAAGCATAAGTGGAGATACCATTTATGATAAAAACTTAGTCAATAATTCTAAAAATGTTGACGTTCTATTTCATGAATCTATGTCGCTTGATCTTGTAAATTTACTCAATAAAAATGCTAAAAGAATGGGTAATACAATGGGTGCAAAGGTAACCATAGATATCCAAGATTATCACACACCCATTCCAGAAATTGTACAGGCTGCGCAAGAAGCAAATGTAGGACATTTAGTCTTTTACCACCATCTTCCAGCTCCAAGAAATAGATTAATGGAAGATATCATGTATAGAGGTGTTGATCAGATCATAGAAAATTGGACTGCCTCTCATGATGGCACTATGGTAGTATTACCAATAGATTCGGATGAAATCATAGTTACATCTGTAGATTAACTTATAACTATATCAGGGGGATATAGACATGCTAGCTTCCATAAAAGAATTCTTTAGAGTTATATCTGAGCTTAGATACATAATTCCAATGGTTAGATATAAATGGCCTGAATTAGATTCTAATGCATCACTTGCTCATTCTTTTCAAGAAACGGTTGAAGAATTCGGCGATAAAGATTTCCTTTATTTTGAAGACGAAGTATGGACCTATTCAAAAACAAATGAAGCTGCAAATGTACTTGCGAATAAATTAGCAAATGAAGGTGTTGAGCATGGAGATAGAGTTGTTCTATTTATGGAGAATAGGCCTAATTTTGTCATCTCTTTGATAGCAATTAATAAATTAGGAGCGATTGGAGTTCTAATTAATACTAGTCTTACAGGAAAACCTCTTGTCCACTGTATAAATACTTCTGATTCGAAGAAATGTATATTTGGAGATGAGTTATCTGAATCTTTAGAAGGCGTCTTATCTGAAATTAATATTACTAAATCATCTGATTTACTTTGGGTTGAGGATACTAATCCAAATAATTGTCCTGAGTGGGCTTCAAATATCACTGAGAATCTTGATCAGTCTCAATCTGCTAATCTTGAGCAAACAAATCAAGTTGTTGCAGGTGATACTGCTTTTTACATATTTACATCAGGTACAACCGGAGTGCCTAAAGCCGCATTATTTACTAATGTGAAAATTGTAGCGGGCTCTACAAACATAACTATGGCTGGATATAGGCTCACAAGTGAAGATTGTATGTATAACTGTCTGCCTTTATATCATTCGACCGGTCTAATACTTGGTCTTTGTGCCACTATTAAAGTTGGCGCTTCAACTTTTATCAAACGCAAATTCTCTGCATCATCTTTTTGGCCAGAAGCTCAAAAATTCAATACAACTGCTTTCGTTTATGTTGGTGAATTATGCAGATATTTAAGCTTTCAAGAACCTTGTCCAGAAGAAGTTAATAACCCAATATCAAAAATGGTTGGAAATGGTTTAAGACCAGATCTTTGGGATACTTTTAGAAATAGATTTAATGTTGAAAGAATTTGTGAGATATATGGTGCTAGTGAAGCTAACGGTATGTTCATGAATCTTTTAAATAAAGACCAAACAATTGGTATGACAAATGTCGATATTAGGTTATTTGAATACGATGTTGCTGAGGATAAATTAAAAGTAGATGAAAATGGAAAATATATAGAGGTCAAAGATGATTCTCCAGGTTTAGCATTAATAAAAATTGGTCCTAATGCAATATATAACGGCTATACAGATGCTCAAGCTAGTGAAAAGAAAGTGAAGAGAGATGTTATTGAAGATGGCGATCGTTGGTTTGATACTGGCGACCTATTAAAAAAAATGGATGTTGGTTTTGCACTTGGAAGACAACATTATCAATTTGTAGACAGAGTTGGAGATACTTTCAGATGGAAATCTGAAAATGTATCCACTAATGAGGTTGGTGAAATACTTAATTCATTTGAGCAAGTTAATATGGCAAATGTTTATGGGGTTAAGGTTCCACATAGTGAAGGCAGAGCTGGAATGGTAGCTTTTAATTGTGATCCTAATACATTTGATTGGAATGCTTTTTCAGCTTTTGTTGATGAAAAACTGCCTTTCTATGCTAGACCTGTTTTTGTAAGAATTATTGAAGAGCTAGAAACAACAGGAACATTTAAATTAAAGAAAGGTGATCTCAGAGAAGAGGCTTATCATTTAGATAAGGTTAATGATGATTTAGTATTTGTTAGAAAACCAAAAAGTGAATGCTACACAAGGCTTACTAGTGAAAACTATGAGCAAATAAATAACGGGACAATCAGCTTCTAATTATTTTAGATTGCTATCTATTAAGACAGCTATTAATAACGCTGGCTCATCTCCATTATTAACCCAAGCATGATTAGTGCCTCTTTGAACCACTACGTCATGAGGCTCTAGTCTTACTTCCTCTTCATCTAAAATTAAAGTTACATCACCTTTTAATAAAATAATGTAATCGATAGTTTCTGTTTTATGCATCGCTGGGTGTTTCGATGTGTCAATTCTATGATGAGCCGCACCTATCTTTTCAAATGCATCAGCTGCAATTTCTTGCATTATCTCCATTGGCACACCTTCTGGAGTTGGGTTTATTTGAAAATATCTAAATTTGGAACCATTTTCAGGAGGAGATAAAACAATATCAGTATCTGCTCTATCAATTGAGTCAGTTGTATCAATTAAATTTCCATCTGTGTTCCATATCTCAAATAAACCGCCAACATCCTCTCCTATTGATCGCGCTGGAGGACCGTCGATAGTAATAATAGATTTACCCTCACTATTATGGCCTGTAATTATTCTTCTCATTATGCTCTCCCCATTTCCTTAATTAAATTTTTAATATTTTTAACTCTATCTTTCTTAACTAAATCACTCCAATCAATATTAGCAGAATTTTGTAAGGTACTGATTTTGCTTGATGTTT
>RGHK01000108.1 GCA_010024215.1 Pseudomonadota bacterium
GATAGCATCAAGAAGCTTTACCTCATCTTGATTTAAATCATCATATGATTGCTCAAGTAATGTTAGAATATTTCCTTTTTGATAGCTAAATATTGTTTTGGAGGGGTTTTTCTCTTGCTTTGAACGAGTTTCGTATCGAGTAATACCAATTTCTTTAAGAATTAAGTTGGTTTTAGTACTTGGAGTTATCATAGAAAAGAAATATTAACATTTACAAATTAAAAAATGGATAATCCAGTAAATAAATATAAAGCTTTTAAGCCCATTGAACTCAAGGATAGACAATGGCCTTCAAAAGTTATTCATAAAGCTCCAACCTGGTGCTCTGTAGATCTTAGAGATGGAAATCAGGCATTAATTGAACCAATGGGTGCTGAAAGAAAAGACAGGATGTTTTCCTTGTTATGTAAACTTGGGTTTAAAGAGATTGAGATTGGATTTCCTGCCGCATCTCAAACAGACTTTGATTTTACAAGATCTTTAATTGAAGAAAAAAAGATTCCATCAGATGTAAATATTCAAGTTTTAACTCAATCTAGGGATGAGCTAATTGAAAAAACTTTTGAGTCGCTTAAAGGTATTCCAAGAGCAATTGTGCACTTTTACAACTCGACATCGACATTGCAGAGGAAGGTTGTATTTAATGAGGATAAAGAAGGAATTAAAGATATTGCTGTCAATGGAGCTAAAAAGATTAAAGAACTAGCTCTAGCCAATCCTGAAACTGATTGGAGTTTTGAGTATTCGCCTGAAAGTTTTACTGGTACCGAATTAGATTATGCAGCAGAAGTTTGTGATGCGGTTGTTGATATTCTTAAAGATGTTTCAAAAAACAAAATTATTATTAATCTTCCTGCAACCGTTGAAATGGCAACTCCAAATACATATGGAGATCAAATTGAATGGATGAATAATAACTTAAGTAATCGTGAAAACATTTCACTTAGCCTTCACCCTCATAATGATAGAGGTACCGCAGTTGCAGCAACCGAATTTGGTTTAATGGCTGGAGCTGATAGAGTAGAAGGCACATTATTTGGCAATGGTGAACGAACTGGAAATGTTGATATTGTTACCTTGGCATTAAATATGCTCACTCAAGGAGTTGATCCAATGTTAGATTTTTCTAACATTAACTCAGTCATGAGAGAAGTTGAATATTGTAATCAAATACCAGTGCATCCAAGACATCCGTATGCTGGAGATTTGGTTTTTACAGCCTTTTCAGGGTCTCACCAGGACGCAATTAAAAAAGGCTTCCAAGCAATGAAACAAAGCAATGATCCTCAATGGGCCGTTCCATATTTGCCAATTGATCCTGCTGACTTGGGAAGAAATTATGAGGCAGTAGTAAGAATTAATTCCCAATCAGGCAAAGGTGGGGTAGCGTTTCTTTTAGAAAAAGATCATGGGGTATCACTTCCTAGAAGACTTCAAATTAGCATGAGCCAAAAGATTCAAAAAATAGCAGATGAAACTGGTAAAGAAATCAGCAGCCCTGAAATATGGAAAATTTTTGAAGATAAAATTTCAGACTATCACCAATCAGCAATTTCTTCAGGATCTGATGCCCAAGCAGCTGCTTACATTGAGTTGGAGCAAGATGGAGAGACAAGATGGGGAGTTGGCATTAATCCAAATACCACAAGAGCATCTTTTGAGGCGATTATAGTTGGCTTGAGTAAACTTTTATAAATTAATCAAAATTTGGTTCACGTTTTTCAAAAAAAGCTAAAACTGCTTCATGGTTTTCAGGGCTCCTAATTAAAGAGTTTTGAATATCAGCCTCATCACTATATATATCCCAGTATGAGCTGGAAAAAGATTTACGCATTAATCTTTTTGTATTAGCTAAAGCTTGTGGAGACCTTTTCACAAGTTTCATCGCCCAATTGATAGTATCTTCTTCTAATTTTTCACTTGTGCTTACTTTGTTAGCTATACCATAATGTAAGCACTCTTTTGCATCAATTTTTTTAGCCTCAATTGCATATTCATAGGCTTTTCCATAACCAAGATATTTTGGTAAAAGCCATGATAGCCCTCCATCTGGTACCAAAGCAATATTACTAAAAACCGATAATATATATGCATCCTCAGACATTATTCTTAAGTCGCATGCCATGGCAAATGCTGCCCCAATACCTGCTGCAGGCCCTCTAATTGAAGCAATAACTGGTTTTGGCATTGACATAATATTTTCGAATGAAGGCTTATAACCATTGAGAAGAGCATCTTTAGCACCATCCCAATCAGAGTCTGCCTCAGCTAAGTCAGCGCCAGATGAAAACGCTCTTCCTGATCCTGATAATACTACCACCCTAATATTTTCATCATCTTTTACAGCATCAGTTGCTTTGTGTAGATCTTTAATTAGTGCTGCATTAAATGCATTTAAAACATCTGGTCTATTAATTTCTATATAAGCAATCTTATTATTCTTATTAAGTGTAATTGTTTCAAAGTTCATGATTTGTCGCCTCAAAATAAATTATATATTTTCTATAAAATTTATCATTGTCTAAATATAAACACCCTAATCTTATTTCTTGCTTATGACTATACTTTTATCTCTATAACAGATGTGACCTCCAGGTTGATCATTGTCTGCCCTAGTCCATGAAACCTCAGATTTTGGTCCTGGGTTTGATTTAATAAATGTTTTTATAATTTCTTCTATTATTTTTTTACTTGGCATGGCGATACCTAGATTTTTGATGGACATTCTTAAAATATCAATAATAAAAACTTTATCAAGCTTCTTTAGTTCCTTTACTTCAATTTTGTTACTAATTAATGATTGGAACTTGATATTAAAAAGATATTCATATGAACTGTTTCTGTCTTTTATGAATCCTGATGTTTTTGCAATTCTTGATGAAGCTTTGTTCCATCTGTTTTCAATAGCTGGAATAATCGTATTCCTAATATAGTTTCTGTCCTGTTCTAGTTCAAAATTAGATTCATCATTAATATACTTAATATTATTGCTCTTCAAATAATTCAAAATCTGATCTTTAGAAAATTTAATTAAAGGTCTTACTAAATAACCTTCTCCAACTTTCCTTTTTACAGCAAGTCCATCAAGGCCATCAACGCCTGTGCCTCTAAATAGTCTTAGTAAGAAAGTTTCTGCTACATCATTTGAATGATGACCCAAGAGTATTTGTTCATTAAAATTTAAATACTTTGAAAAAATATCATACCTAGCTTTTCTGGCAGCTGACTCTAAACCATCACCTTCAGGTGTGATTTCTATAGATTCGACATGAAGTTTAACTTTTAAGCTTTCACAAACCTGTTCGCAATGCGACTGCCATTGAAATGCATTTTTAGAAAGATTATGGTTAATATGGATTGCTTCAAAATTATTTATATTATTTTGATGAA
>RGHK01000109.1 GCA_010024215.1 Pseudomonadota bacterium
AATTGGACTTGCAATTGGGCTTGAGAGATTTGCAGAGCTTGTGCAGGTTAAAGACCTAGAAACAAAACTGGTCTCATTTATAATAGCTGCTAGTAATTTAGAGCCAAAAGCATATAAAATAGCCCACCATCTAAGAACTTTAAACAAAGATATTGTTTTAGACATAAACCTATCTGAAGGAAGTTTAAAATCAAAGATGAGAAGAGCTAATAAAAATAATTCAGATTATGCAATTATTATTGGTGAAGAAGAATTAAAAAATAGTACAGCAGTCATCAAGCCTTTAAAAGATGAACTTAAAGAGCAAGAAACTGTCACTATTGATAAGTTATATAGTTTTTATAAATCTCTGTAACGTAGGGAATAATCATGAGCGAAGTTTTTGAAAATAATAGCGTACTTTCATTGTTACGTAATTTTTACATTAGAAATAGAAAAGCAATACTAATAATTTTTTCAATTTTTTTAATATTGGTTATCTTGTATGTATCTAATAATCAGATAACAAAAACCAATAATGTGAAGGCAGCAAAAATATATAATGACTGGACATCTCAAGAAACAGAATCAGAAAATGGAAAAATATTAGCAAATAAACTTTTTAACCAACTTGTTGACACATACGAGGATTCTGGTTATGCCCAAATAGCTTTAATTAATCAAGCATCTCTTGAAGCCAAAAATGGTAATTTAGAAAAAGCGCTTGAATACTATGAGATCCTTACTAGTTCCACTGAAGGATATAGTGGAAATAAGCTTTATAACAAGATTTCAAGAATTAACACAGCTCGTATTAATTATGCTTTAGAGAATTATGATGAGGCTCTCAATGTTCTTGAAAAGTATTCATCATCTTCCAATGCACTCATTCATGAGTTAATTGGAGATATATTAGCAAAACAAGATAAATTTGATCTTGCAAAAGAGCAATACATTATCGCAAAAGGTAAATATACTGACGAAACATCATTATCGATAATTTCAATGAAAATTTCTAATATACCTTCAGAGTAATGAATAAAATTCAAAACATATCAAAAGCATATATGAAGTTATTTGGTATTTTTTCTATCTTTATTTTTATTACATCTTGTTCTTCTCTTAGCTCTTTGAGATTTTGGGAAAATAATGAGATAGATCCTGATGAACCAAGACCTTTATTGTCTGTATCATCTTCAAAAAATATTAGCTCTAATTGGAATGTTAAATTTAATGGTAATAATTCATTAGGAAATTTTTTACCCTCTTTTAGTGCTGGAAGTATTTATTTTGCAGATGCAGAAGGGAACATAAAATCAATTGATATTGATACTGGAAAAACAAATTGGACAAAACAATTTAATGAGCTTGCATCTGGTACAGCATCTAGTTTTGGAGCCCTTGTTGTAGCTGATGTTGATGGTAATGTAATTCTATTGAACCAAGAAGATGGCTCAAAAATATGGGAAGTTAATGTAAAAGGAGAGGTTTTAGCTCCAACAGTAATAGATGCTCAGCTAATAATAGTTAAAACTGGATCTGGTGAATTGCTCGCACTTGATAAGTTGAATGGAGATGTTGTTTGGTCATATAGATCTAAATTGCCAGCTCTTACAATAAGAGGAAGTAGCAGCCCAGTGGTTGATGGTGGTCAAGTGTATGTTTCTTTTGATAACGGGAGGCTTGTTGTTTTTGATATAGAAACTGGCTTTCCATTATGGGATGGTGCTATCTCATATGTTAAAGGTTCTTCAGAATTGGAAAATCTTATAGATTCCGATGCAAATCCAGTTGTTGATGCTGGTTATGTTTACACAACAAATTATCAGGGTAATCTAAATATATTTGATATTGCTCAAAAAAGATCTGTATGGGAGTCTGAAGTTTCTTCATTCTTTTCTCCTGTGCTGCTTAAAGGAATGATGATAGTTGTAGAATCTGATTCAAGCATGAAATCAATCTTTACTAAAACTTTAGAAGATTCATGGAACTCAGATGAGTATTTAAATAGAGAGCTTTCAAACCCAATTAGCTTTAATGGAAATATTATTGTTGGTGATTTTGAGGGCTATGTTCATGTGATTGATCCTTTAAATGGAAAGACTTTAGGGAGAAAGAAAATTTCTAAAAATCCTATAAAAAGGTTAATAAGTAGAAGTAAGAATTTTTATGTGGTTGATGAGGAATTTAATTTATTTTCATTAAGCATATAAAATGACATGTTATGTTTACCTCTATAGCCATAATAGGAAGACCCAATGTTGGTAAATCCACACTTTTCAATAAATTAACCAAGACAAGACAAGCAATAGTTTCTGATTTTTCTGGGTTAACAAAAGATAGAAACTATGGATATATATCCTTTGGCGACAAGAAAAGCTTATTGATTGATACAGGAGGCATTGCTCAAGATGATTCTATTCTTAAAGAGGATATTGCAGAGCAAGCATGGATAGCTGCGGAAGAGTCTAACTTAATAATTTTTTTACTTGACGGTTCAGAAACACTCAATAAAGAGGATTTAGATATCCTTAGCAGATTAAGAAAATTAAATAAAAAGTACATAACTGTATTAAATAAGGTTGATAAGAAATCAGATTCTTTAATCAAAGATGATTTAGACAAACAAGGAATAAAAAATATTTTTGAGGTTAGTGCTGAACATTCAATAAACATTACAGATTTAAAATCATATATAAAAAACTCATTACCCGAATCTGAAAGTGATTTTCCTGAAGGAAAAAAAATAGCCATTTTAGGCAGACCTAATGCAGGTAAATCAACTTTTATAAATAAATTTATAAAAGAAGATAGGCTCATTGTTTCAGAAATCGCAGGTACAACCATAGACGCAATTAGTATTCCATTTTCCATAAATGATGAAGATTTTATTTTTATAGATACCGCTGGAATTAGAAAAGGCTATAGGAATGCTCATAAAATTGAATATTTTTCATATGTAAGAGCAATGCATTCTGTTGAGGAGTGTAGTGTTGTTATCTTTATATGTGACGCTAACGAGGGCTTGGTTGATCAAGATTTAAAAATAATAAATATGATTTGTGAAATGGGTAAACCGGTTGTTATAGCTTTTAATAAAATGGACTTGTTATCCAAAAAAGATAAGGATGCTTTATACGAAACAAAAAAAATGCAATCAACCTTCATTGCAGATTTCATCAAAGTAGAAATTTCTGGAATTCAGGGAAAAGGATTTAAGCAACTTTTTAAGATCACCAATGATGTAATTAACAGAGCTCAAAAAAATATAGTACGGCAGTTTTAAATAAATTATTATCAAAGTTTACTAATCAAAGCGCTCCTCCATCAGTAGGCGGAAGACAATTAAAA
>RGHK01000110.1 GCA_010024215.1 Pseudomonadota bacterium
ACTAGTGGAAAGTTTGGTCAATATACTTTTGTTGACAGAGAGAATGACATAATTGTTACAAGAATTACAAAATATAATCAACAAGACTCAGGCGATATCCAAAAATGGGGAATTATGAAGTATTTAAAATGGGCTGGTGTTGAAAATGCAATTAACTTAGGAAGAATATTGATTGAAAATGGCGCTATTGAATCAGGATCTGATGTAGTAACTCCATTTACTGACGAAGAGGGCGAGTCAAAAGAGTTTTATAGTGTTTATGGAGATTTTATTGGTGCAATAGAGAATTTAAGTTGCAATTGTTATCCTGTTGAAGCTTTCAACTAAACTCTATTTATTTTTTTTAGATAGGCATTTTTATCTTTTGCCCATTCTTCATAATAATATCCATCGTTACCGTGTTTATCTAAATATCTTACAAAGATTCTACCATCTTCATCTTCATAACCAGGTTCAAACGGTTTGCCAGTTAGCCTATTATTTCTTTTATATTGATCGTTCACTTATTTTAAGTCCAGACAAACAAAATCATTGGTATAGAGACAAGAATTATCAAAATATCTAATGGTAATCCAAGTCTCCAGTAATCAGAAAATTTATAATTACCTGGACCCATAACCACAGTATTGCATTGATGACCTATTGGAGTCAGAAAAGCACAACTTGCTCCAACTGCTACAACCATTAAGAATGGTTCAATTGCATACCCAAGCTCTAATCCAATTCCTACTGATATAGGAGCCATAATAACTGCAGTAGCAGCATTATTAATAATGTCAGTTGTTGCCATTGTAATAATTAATATTAAGAACAGAAGCCAAAATAAGCTCATATCAGCAGCAATAATCGAAATATTTGTTGAAATAACATCACTAAGTCCTGTGGTTTGCAAGGCTGTTCCAATTGGGATCATTGATGCAAGCATAATAATTATTGGCCAATCTACATCTCTATAAAAGTTGTTATCAATTATTCTTATTCTTGCAAAACCAAGCACGCATAGTAGAAAGGCTGCAGCTGTAGGAAGGACATTCAACGTGACTAAAATTATTGATGTTAAGAAAAAAATTAATCCTTTTAAGAGTCTGCTTCTACTTGGGATAGTTTGAAGTTCTCTCTGCATTAATGGCATTAAGCCAAGATGTTTTATTTTATTAGTTACATCTTCTTCATCTAAATCTTTTACTCCTAAAAGCAAGACATCTCCTGCTCTAAAGGTTTCTCTTGTTAATCTAGTTCTATATTTCGCACCTTTTCTCCATAATCCCAATAGATTTAATTCTTCATTTGCTAATTTCAAGAAAAATTCATACTTTCTTCCAATTAACCTTGATCCAGGTGTGATCATGACCTCAATTTCATCAAGATCCTCTTCTTCAAAGTGGTGGAGCTCTTTTGGAATTGAAAAATCAAAAACATCTAAGATTGAAGAAACCTCGTCTGGAGGCGTTTTAATAACAAGAATTTGACCAGCTTTAATTCTTAGATTATTTTTGACTTTTTTTACTCCACCAGTTTCATTAACTATTCCAAGCACCTCAGTATCCTCACCAGCTTCTTTTTTAAATGCTGACAAAGTCATACCAATTGCAGAGCTTGATTCGTTTACCTCAACCTCAAACAGGTAACCCTTAAGATCAATTAAAGATGAGCCTGAACTTGAATCATCCCTTAAATGAATAAATCTATTACCAATAATAGAAATAAAAAGTATGCTCAAGATTGTTACAGCTAATCCCACATACGAAAAATCAAAGAAATTGAAACCTGAATTTGAAATTGTTGATTTATATTCTGAGATTATAATATTTGGAGGAGTACCTATAGTTGTATTCATCCCTCCCAAAATACAAGCAAAAGCCAATGGCATAAGAAACCTTGATGGGTGCCAATCCATTTTTTGACAAATATTTAAAGTAATAGGTAATAAAATTGCTAGAGCACCTATATTATTAATAAATGATGAAAGAATAGCTGCAATAAATAATAAACAAATTAAGAATTGAAATTTAGTAAAACTTCTTCCGCCGATTAGCTTACCAACCAGTCCAGTTAATCCAGAATTTTTTAAACCCTGACTTATTATTAAAACTAATGCAACAGTGATCACAGCAGGATGAGCAAAACCATCAAATGCCTGATTTGCTGGAATAACCCCCATAATTACTAAAACAACTAGAGCACCTGCAGCTAGAGCATCATATCTAAACTTGCTCCATATAAATAATCCTAGAAGAGTAATTATTGTAATTGAGAGTAAATATTGATCATTCATTTTGATAATATTTAAAATTTATCAGGCATACTCTCAACATATAAAGAAGTAGAAGGATAAGCAAACTCTGATCCATTATCCTTAACTATTTTCATTATATTAAAAATTAAATTTTCTTTAATTAAATTGTAATCTACAAATCCAACCGGTTCGCAATATGCAACTATCATAATATCTATTGAACTGGATCCAAGCTCAACAACTCTTACAACGTGCTCTAAGTCTTCATCATTAATAAAATCACTGCTATCAATAATGTATTGTTTGATTTCTGATCTTATCTTCTCTAATTGATCTATTGACGTTGAATAGAGTAAATTAATTCTCCAATTAATTCTTCTGTTTTTCATTTCGCCATGATTTATTAGTTTTACATCTGATAAATCTTTATTAGGGATTGTCATAGGAGCCGTATCGAAGGTTCTAATAACCGTTGACCTGAAACCAATTGATTCAACTATTCCATGTAACTGTCCTTCAACTTCAATCCTGTCACCTGGCTGAAATCTATGTTCTCCAATAACAAGTATGCCTGCAATGAGATTTTTAAAAAAATCTTGAGCACCTAGAGCAACAGCCACTGAAAAAAGCCCAAGACCAGCAACCAAAGGACCAATCTTTATTCCAAAGATATCTAAAATTATGGCAAAACCAATAACCCATACAAGAAATCTTGCAGCTCTCTCAAGCCACATTTGCATTGAAGCTGTCAACCAAGAACTAGTTGATAGGGCAGCAAAGATTGGTCTAACACTGTTAGATAAAGCACTAAAGATAGTAAAAATTACAAATGCTTTCACAATATTAGTTGCTATTTCACCCACAACTCCATCAATAGGTAGTATTAATGTGCACACATATAAAGCAACTGTAATGGGGATTAACCCAATTGGTTTCTTTAGCGCATCAAGAATTTCGTCATCAATCGTTGATTCTGTATTAGCAGCTAGACGACTTAGTGAATTTATTATTACTGAGATAACAAAACCCCTAAAAAGAAAAGCTATTAATAATACAATTAGCGATGAGATTATTGCTCCAAG
>RGHK01000012.1 GCA_010024215.1 Pseudomonadota bacterium
CCAATATTTCCTGGGTTAATCCTTAGACAATCAGCACTATCTGCAACTGCTAAAGCAATTTTATAATCAAAATGTATATCAGCAACCAAAGGAATATTTACTATTTTTTTAATTTCTTTAAAGGCTTTTGCTTCTTCAAAACCAGGGACCGATACCCTAACTATGTCAGCTCCAGCCGCTTGAAGATCATTGATTTGATTGACTGTTGATACTACATCACAGGTATCAGTGTTAGTCATTGATTGGACAGCAATTGGGTTATTGCCACCAATTAAAACATTTCCAACTTTAACAATTGATGTTTTTTTTCTTTCTATCCAGTTACTCATCATCAAAACTTATACTACTTACATTAAGTCTATTAGCATTAGCATTAAAATCAATGCTGATATCATTATAAGACCCATATAAGGCATCTGCATTTCCTACTACAATTTTAAATGGCTTCTCAATTTCAATTTCGAATCTGTCATTAGCTTGGAAAAGCTGATTAATAATTAAATTCTCATTTGAATAAATCTCAATCCAGCATTCATCAAAAAAATCTAATACCAAATTATTTAGTATTTTTTCAACTAATTTTTCTTCATTTACCTCATCTGGTTTATTAATATTTTCTATATCAATATCGGGCAATCCTATAACTTCAACTTCTTTAATTGGATAAATTTCTTCTATTTCCAATGGATCATTTATAGTTGTGTCAGCATTATTATTTCCAAAATTTGAAATCAATATTGATAGAAATGTTAAAAGAAGCACTCCAATAACTGTGATTCTAAAAATTGGAACTAATTTTGGATTAGTTTGTAATACTGACTTTTCAATGATTTCGTTTTCTCTATTTTTACTATTATAAATTGAAGGGAAATCACACTCTATTGAAAGAAAGTTTTGATATTTAATAAAATATGCTTTTGCAAAGCCCTCGCTTGGAAAAACAGAATAATCTCCAGACTCTATAGCCTTTAAATATTTAATATTCATCATAGATTCTTCTGCTGCCTTTATAGGAGTAAGGTTTAATTCCTGACGAGCAGATTTAAAGATTTTTCCAATCTTCGCAGAGTTTGCTGACTTTGCTTCATTTGTCATATTGATTTGTGAGGAATAAGTTTTTTTCCTTTAATCGATTTTTTAAGTTTACCAACTAATTGACCACATGCTCCATCTATCTGATCACCTCTAGTTACTCTTAAAGTTGTAATAAAACCCTTGTTCATAAGAATTTTTTTAAATTCTTCAATATTATTTTGTTTTGATCTCCTATAATTTGAGCCATCAAAAGGATTGAATGGAATCAAATTAATTTTACAAGATATATTTGATAATAATTTTGCAAGTTTTATAGCTAATTCTTCAGAGTCATTAACCCCATCTATTAATACATATTCTATAGTAATACTTCTTTTACCATCATAATTTAATAAATATTTTTTACATGAATTTATTAATTCACTAATAGGATATTTCTTGTTAATAGGCACTATTTCATCTCGCAATTGATCAGTTGGTGCATGAAGAGATATTGCCAAAGAAACATCTACCTCATCACATAATTGGTCAATTTGTGGAGTAATACCAGAAGTGCTTACAGTTATTCTCTTTCTTGATAAACCATATGCTAATTGTTCTTTCATTAACTTTGCTGATTCTATAACTGGTATAAAATTCAATAATGGCTCTCCCATACCCATAAAAACTACATTAGTAATGGGTGAATTTTTCTTATCTGAAAAATTTGCTAACCATAATTGGCCAATAATTTCATCAGCACTAAGATTTCTTTCAAATCCTTGAGCACCTGTTGCACAAAAAGTACACTGAAGAGCGCATCCAGCTTGAGATGAAATGCATAATGTGATTCTTTTTTTTTCAGGAATTCTAACCATTTCGACCATAGACCCTGATTCAAGTTTTATTAAGTACTTTATGGTTCCTTCAGATGATTTATGAACTTCTTCGATTTGTGGGGGTTTTATTAAAGCAATAGATTTAAGTTTCTCTCTTAAATTTTTATTTAAGTCTGACATTTCATCAAAATCGAGCACTCCTTTTTGATGAATCCATTTTATTAATTGTTTGGCTCTAAATTTTGGTTCTTCAATACTATTAAAGAAATCTTCTAGAGATTTAAGCGAATACCCTAGAAGATTTACTTTTTTATTAGACAAAATCTATTTTTCAACTATTTCGTTAGGGCTGAAGAAATAATTTATTTCTCTCTCAGCACTAATTTCTGAGTCGGAACCATGAACTGCATTTGCATCAATACTTTTTGCAAAATCAGCTCTTATAGTCCCAGGATCTGCTTCCTGTGGATTTGTGCTACCCATTAGATCTCTATTTTTTTGAATAGCATTCTCTCCTTCAAGAACTTGAACAAAAACTGGTCCTGATGTCATAAATTTCTTAAGATCATTGAAAAAAGGCTTACCATCATGTTCTGCGTAAAAGCCTGATGCCATTTCATCATCTAGCTGTATTAACTTTCCTGCAACAAGATGTAATCCGTTTTCTTCAAATCTTGAAATAATTTTTCCAACAACATTTTTAGATACTGCATCTGGTTTAATGATTGATAATGTTTTTTCGATTGCCATAGCTATATTCCTTATAAAAATTTTAGGTATTATATGGGAGTTACTTATATTCTTCTATCCATAACATCTGAATAGCTTCAAGTATTTTTTCATTTGATTTATTAGGGTCTCCGTTGAAATTTTCTAAATTACAAATCTTTGAGTGTAAATCAGGAAAACTTATCCATTGTGGATCTATATCAGGGAAATTGTCATATAGCTCAATAGCTATTTCATCTCTATCACTCCAATCTAAAGTATCCATCAATGATGCTCCGAAACCATATTAATATTATATTTTGGTATTTCTATCTCAAGGTCCTCATCCTGAGGTATTGCTTGACAGCTTAGTCTTGATGTTTGCTCTAATCCCCAAGCCTTATCTAGCAAATCCTCTTCAATATCACTAGCCTCATCAAGACTATCGAAACCTTTTCGAACTATACAATGGCATGTAGTGCAGGCAGCTGACATTTCGCATGCATGTTCAATTTTAATACCATTTCTTAAAGCAGCTTCGCATATTGTCTCATCTTGATTGCTTTCAATTTCTGCACCTTCAGGACATAGCTCCTCATGGGGGAGAATTTTAATTTTAGCCATTTCTATATAGTAAAGCTTTCACCACAACCGCATACAGCTTTAGCATTAGGATTAATGAATTTGATACCTTGATTCAGTCCATCTTTTTGATAATCAACCAAGCTCCCTTTTAACAAAGTCAGGCTATCGTTATCAACAAAAATCTTACAACCATTTTTTTCAAAAATTACTCCGTTATCTTCAAATTCGTCAACATAATCAAAATAATATTCGTATCCACTACATCCAGCCTTTTTAATACCTATTTTTATGCCTAGACCCTTTCCTCTATTTTTAAGACTTGATGAGAAATGAGCTATGGCTTCTTCTGAGAAATTAAGATCAGATGGGCTAAAAACTTGCATATTATTGCTTTGATTCGTAATCTTCTATTGCTTGTTTAATTGAATCTTCAGCTAAGACAGAGCAATGGATTTTGATTGGGGGCAATTCAAGAGCTTCTACAATTTCTTTGTTTTTAATTGCTTTTGCTTCTTCAAGTGTTTTACCAATTAACATTTCTACTAGCTCACTAGATGATGCAATAGCAGAACCACACCCATAAGTTTTAAACTTTACATCTTTGATTATGTGAGTATTTCCAGATGGTTCGCATTTGATTTGTAACTTCATTACATCGCCGCAAGCAGGAGCTCCTACCATACCTGTACCAACATTCTCTTCAGATGGGTCAAACCTTCCTACATTGAAAGCCTTAGGATCGTTTAATGTATTTTCAAATTTATCAACTACTTTTTTACTATATGCCATATCTAACCTCCAATTTTAATCTGTATTCCAAACTACTGTATCCAGATCTATTCCATCTAAATGCATTTCCCATAATGGTGATAACTCTCTTAGTCTTTCAACAACTTTATGTAAAATCTCTAATGTTTTATCAACCTCACTTTCTTTTGTAAATCTTCCAAAAGAAAACCTAATTGAGCTATGAGCTAGCTCATCCTTTCTGCCTAAAGCTCTTAAAACATAAGATGGCTCTAAACTTGCAGAAGTACATGCGGATCCTGACGACACTGCAACATCCTTAAGACCCATTATTAAAGACTCACCTTCCACAAAGTTGAAGCTAATATTTAATATGTTTGGAACCTTATTATTAAGATCGCCATTTATATATGCATGTTCAATTTTCATAGCTTCTTTAAGAAATTTTTCATGATATTTGTTAATTTTTTCATGGTCTGATTGCATTTCTTCTTTTGCAATTCTAAATGCTTCACCCATTCCAACAATTTGATGTGGTGCCAACGTACCAGACCTCATTCCTCTTTCATGGCCGCCCCCATGAATTAATGCTTCAATTCTTACTCTAGGTTTTCTTCTTACAAATAGAGCTCCTATACCTTTTGGTCCATATGTCTTATGAGCAGAAAATGACATTAAATCAACTTGTAATTTAGATAAATCAATCTCTACTTTACCTGTGCTCTGAGCTGCATCTACATGAAAAAATACTCCTGCTTCTCTAGTAATTTTTCCTATTGCATCGAGGTCATTTAAAGTTCCTAACTCATTATTGATATGCATAAGAGATACCAAAATTGTTGTATCTTTTATTGCATCTTCAACTTGAGAAGCATGTATTATTCCAAACTCATCTGGCTCAAGATAAGTTACTTCAAACCCCTCTCTTTCGAGTTGTCTACATGGATCAAGAACTGCCTTATGCTCAATTTTTGATGTGATTATATGATTGCCTTTGGATTTATAAAAACGTGCTACACCTTTAACAGCTAGATTGTCTGCTTCGGTTGCTCCTGATGTCCACACAATTTCTCTTGGATCGGCATTAACTAAATTAGCAACATGGGATCTCGCTTCTTCAACCGCATCATCTGCTTTCCAACCATATCTATGAGACCTAGATGCTGGATTACCAAACTCTCCGTCGGGGGTTAAATATTCCATCATTTTAGATGCTACTCTTGGGTCAACAGGAGTAGTTGATGCGTAATCTAAATATATTGTTGATCTTTCTTTCATTTATATTATTTCTCTAATTTTTATATATGGGTTTTTATTTGATTCTACAAGTGAATTTATAGTAATTTTACTTAAGTAATTGTTAACAACTATATTTAGCTCATGCCATAAATTATGAGTATTGCACTTTTTTCCATCTTTACATGTGCTTAAACCATTACAACTTGTTGCATCTAAATCCTCTTCAACTGCATTCATGATTTCTTTAATGGTTACTGATGAGGGATCTTTAGCATAAAAATAGCCACCATTTCTTCCTCTTGAGCTTTTAACAATTCCAGCAATTCGAAGCTTTCTGAAGATTTGTTCCAAGTAGTTAATATCAATATTTTGATTATTAGATATATCTGTAAGAGAAACTGGTCCAGAAGGCTCTAATAAATGCAGCTCAGTAAGTGCATTTACAGCGTATTTACTTTTTGTTGTTAATTTCACACATGAATTATAAATACCCGACTAATTTAGTCAACTATTATATTCATGCCAAGCCTATCAGCTACTTGATGGTAGGACTCGACAACATCACCAAGTCCTTGTCTAAATCTATCTTTATCCATTTTTTTAAGAGTTTCTGAGTCCCATAATCTGCATCCATCAGGAGTAAATTCATCTGCCAACAGAATTTTTCCTTGGCTGCAAACTCCAAATTCAACTTTAAAATCAACTAGTATTAAATTTGATTTAATGAACAATTCGGTGAGGATTGAATTTACTTTGTAGGTTAGCTTTTTCATCTCATCTATCTGCTCTTTTGTAGCCCATCCAAAAGATATAATATGTTCATCATTAATGAGAGGGTCACCTAAATCATCATCTTTTAAGAAAAATTCAAATAAAGGGTTTTCCAGAATAAGTCCATCCTCTGTACCTAATCTTCTGCATATTGAACCAGAAGCTCTATTTCTAATTACACATTCAATCGGGAACATTTTTAAGCTCCACACAAGCGAGTCATTACTATTTAAAACTTCAATGTGATGAGTCTCAACTCCATTTTCAGCTAAATGGTCCATAATAAAAGCATTAAATTGATTGTTGACAGCACCCTTGCCTAGCAATGCTTCCTTCTTTTTTCCATCAAAAGCGGATGTATCATCACTGAAATGCATTACCAGTTTTTCATTGTCAGCAGTTGAAAATAATGATTTAGCTTTACCCTTGGTTAATTCTTTAATTTTATCCATGCTTTGACCCTAACTTAATGATTCGTTGATTTTTGAAATTAGCTCCTCAGCTTCTTCAATTTTACCATCTTTTGAATATGCTCTTACATATGTTTTATTATTTTTTTCAGATATTTTTACTTCGAACTGAGCATCTCCGAAAACTGTTGTATTTCTTGATTTACTTCTTCCAAAATTCAAAAATGAGAAAAATCCTTCTTCCTCCTCAGATTCGTAACTGACATAAAAAATTCCATTACTTCTATCTTTATCATTAGCAATAATATTTGCTGAATCAATAGCCTTTGTAACGGAAGACCATGCTCTATCAAAATTCAGATCTAGTTCAATTACTGTCTGTCCATTATCTACAAAAATTTTAGCTTTTTTCATCTCATTAAGATTTTGAGCTGCCAGAGAAGTACCTGAAAACTGCCCAACTGAATCAGCAAAATAATTTACTAAATTACTCAACTCTGTTTGTATAAGCTCTGGATTGCTTAAAATCTCATTAGATGTTTTATCAACTTGAACTAGAAATATTTCTGTTGAAGCCTCTTTAATTCCGTGCTCAATCTTCATTTTTAATTTAGTAGATTCATCAAAATTTATAGCGATTTCTCCAGTAGCTGGGTCAGCATTAATTACCTGATATGATGAGGTATCCCAATAGCTTTTAGAAATAGGCCATGAAGTTGATGGAAGTGTTTCAACATAAACCCACATTAATTCACCCAGTCTTCTTAATTGGACAGAACTATCTCCAGAGGTAGAAAATATTTGTCTTGGTTTAGGTACATCTTGATTCTCCAAAGTCTCTGATATCTCATCTACAGGATAATGATTTTCTTTCGAAATTAATGCTAAATCACTAGGAAGCTGGATGTCCTGCTCAACTTTTTCTTTAAGAAATTCATCTTTTGTTGGAGGAAATAGCCCCTCAGGCCCAGCAATATATGAGCAGGAAGAAAATATAAACAGAAAGATTATTGAATAAAATTTTTTTATCATATTAATCGTAATTTATTAAGCTCAGACAAAACTTCATCATGAAAAGTTTCATCTAACTGTATTAAAGGCAATCTTATAATGTTTTTAATTAATCCCATTTTAAATAGCATCCATTTTACAGGAATAGGATTAGATTCTTCAAAAAGTAATTTATAGAGATTTTTATTTATATCATTCAAATTGTTTGCCTCATTAAGTTCTGAATTTAATACATTTCTACATATCATTGAGATAGATCTAGGTGTAACATTTGCAGCAACTGAAATCACACCATGAGCGCCAAGACTCATTGATTCCAGGAAAGTTGGATCATCACCAGAGAAGACAGAAAAATCATCACTAATCTTAGTTATATTTATTAATTCTCTTATTCTTTGGAAATCGTCAACTGCTTCTTTAATGCCAATAATATTTTGATGTTTAGATAAAATTTCAACACTGCTAGGCTTTAAATCGCATGCCGTTCTTGAGGGAACATTGTATAAGATCTGTGGGATATCTACTTTGTTGGCTATTTCCTCATAATGTTTTATTAACCCACTTTGATTAGGTTTGTTGTAATAAGGGGTTACCAATAAAACATAATCAGCACCCTTAAGCTTTGCTTCTTGAGAAAGCTCAATCGCCTCATTGGTAGCATTCGCTCCTGTGCCTGCAATAACAGGTATTCTTTTTCCAACATGCTTTATTGTGAAGTCTATTACATCAAGATGCTCTTTAACATTTAAAGTCGCTGACTCTCCAGTAGTTCCGACTGATACAATTCCATTAGTTCCTTCATCAATATGCCAATCAATTAATTTTTTCAATGAGTCATAGTCAACAGATCCATCCTCGTTTAATGGGGTAACTAAAGCAACTAAACTTCCTTGTAATACTTGCATCAATAAAAATTTCAGTAAAAAATAGGACTATACACTATTTTATTCAAAATACTTATAAGGCAAAAAATATGACTAAAAATTTAGAAGGAAAAAAATGTCCAAAATTTAATGCAGAATTTACAAGCAATTTAAAATTATCAAACAACGATTTTTTAGGTAAAAATTTAGTGATATATTTTTATCCTAAAGATAGCACTCCTGGGTGCACAACTGAAGGCCAAGGGTTTAGAGATAATTACAAAATCTTTAAAAAATATAATACTGAAATAGTCGGAGTTTCTAGAGATTCAATTAAATCTCATGAAAATTTTAAAGCTAAACAATCATTTCCTTTTGAGTTGTTATCTGATCCTGATGAAAAAGTTTGTAAAGCTTTTGATGTTATGAAATTAAAATCTATGTATGGCAGAGAATATATTGGTGTAGATAGATCAACATTTTTAATTAATAAAGAAGGGAAAATTCTCAAAGAATGGCGTTCAGTTAAAGTTAAAGGGCACGTTGAAGAAGTATTAAATACTGTAAAAGATTTAACTTAACTGATTCTCTGAAGAAGGCCAAGCATTCCAAACCGCCTTAATAAAAGTTGCTATTGGTATTGAGAAAAATACGCCCCAAAATCCAAACATGCTGCCAAAAATAAATACTGCAAGGATAATTACCACTGGATGCAATTTAACAGTTTCTGAAAATATCAATGGTACTAGCAAATTGCCATCAAGCGCTTGTAACAAAAGATAAAGACCAATCAGAATATAAAATTCACTTCCTAAACCAAACTGTAATAAACCCACTATTACAATTGGTATAGTAACTAAGAAGGCTCCTACATAAGGTATGATTACTGATAGACCAACTAAAACTGATAATAATGCTGAGTACTTTAATCCCAGTGATACAAATATTATTGCTGCAGCTATACCTACTATAAAAATCTCTATTGTTTTTCCTCTAACATAATTACTAAGTTGAATATCCATCTCAGACCAAATACTTGAGAACATTTCTCTTTTACCTGGAATTATTTTCATAAAACTTTCGATAATGTTTTTTCGATCAAATAAAAAGAAGAAAACCAAAATTGGAAATAATATTATGTATAAGAGAAGTGTTATGGCACTTTGTATGCCAGAAATTGATGATTTAACAATATTTTGAGCGATAGCTGTTATCTCCTCTGAAACAGCTTGAAAAAATATTGCTATTTGATCAGATGATACAAGCTCAGGAAATTTTGCAGGCAGGTTAGATATAAAGCCTATGAAATTATTTACAAGATTAGGTACATCTAAGATAAAAGCTTGAAGCTGTATATAAAGCAAGGGTACTAACCAAACTATCAAGGCTATTCCAGTTACTAAAAATATTGAGAAGGTGATAATAAGAGCTACTTTTAGAAAATATAGATATATACAATATTAATTATGCTTAAGCTAAGATTTCTATTAATAATAATTTTTTCTATTGATTTTTATGCTCAAGAAAATAACCAATTAGTGCTACCAGAGCTTGGAGATAGAGTTTCTGGAGCTGTTTCATCTTTTGAAGAAAAAGCAATTGGTAAAGAATTTCTCAAACAAATTTATTTCCAAGCACCATTAATTTCAGATCCACTAATAAAAGAATATACCGAATTATTAATATATAGACTTTCAGAATACAGCGAGGTCAAAGATAGGCAGTTTAATATTCTTATAATTGATGATAGTTCTCTAAATGCATTTGCCGCTCCAGGAGGAATAATTGGAGTAAATGGTGGTTTATTTCTAAATGCAGATAATGAAGGTCAGTTTGCATCTGTAATGGCCCATGAATTGGCACATCTTAGTCAGAGGCATTTTGCTAGAAACATCTTAAGCACACAAGATAGAAGCTTAGCTTCATCATTAACTATGATCTCATCAATTGCATTGGCTATTTTATCTAATAACCCAAATGCTATGGCTGTCGGACCTGCATTACTTCAAACCCAAAGTTTGCGTTATAGTCGGCTATTTGAAAAGGAAGCCGATAGGGTTGGATTTGGAAACTTGGTAAGAGCTGGTTATAACCCAAAATCAATGGGAGAAATGTTTGAAAATATGAATAACTTGAGAAGACTTGCTGGTGAAACTCCTCCTGAATTCTTGTTAACACACCCATTATCATCTTCAAGAATAAGTGATGCCCTTAATGCTGCTGAGGGAATGTCCGAGGATGGAACAAAAAAAGATTCACTAGAATATTCACTTATTCGAGCAAGGTTAAAGGTATTTTATGAAAAAATCCCTCTCCAATCAGTTCAATATTTTCAAGCTCTAGTTAATGAGAATCCATCTGATGCTAATATTTATGGGCTTGCTCTTGCACTAAGCACAAACAATCAATCAGAAGAGTCAATCAAATATATAAATACTTTAATAAATAAATATCCTAAAAATTTATTTTTAAACACTTCAAAAGTTGAGATTCTTACAGAAGGAAAAAATTATAAAGACGCCCTCTTTGTAGCAAATACTTTTTTAGAAATAGCTCCAAAAAACTATCCATTAACTATTGCAAAATCAAAACTACTACTAGAAATGGGCGAGTATTTCGAATCAGAAGAAATTATTAGAGATCAGCTGCTAAGACGAAATGAAGATCCCCAATTGTGGTTATTGCTTTCTGAAATACAAAGAAATAGTAAAAATATCATTGGCTACCATCAATCGAGAGCAGAATATTTTCTTTTGCTTGGACAAAATGAAGAAGCATTAAGTCAACTTGAATTTGCTTTAAGTCTTACAAAAAATAACTTTCAAGTATCTGAAAGAATAATGAATCAAATTGTAAATATTAAAAAAGAAATTGGTGAATCTAGGGGTTTTTAGAGTCTTCTTCAAAGTTTTTTGAGATCTTATAACCTGTTACTGAGAATAATCCTGCAAAAGGAATAGCTAACAAAGGCATAATACTAACGCTGATAGCGGCAAATTTTCCAATAAACATAAAAAGGCTGCCAGTAAGATCACCAAATCTCGTTATGAAAGTATCTATAAAGACAGTGGACTTATATCTATCATGTTTTTGAAGTTGGCTATATATAATTTCCCTACTTGGTTTATTAAAACCATATTCAAAGACTCTTAATAAAGCTTGTGCAAAAACAACAATTCCTACTGAAGGAAAAAATCCATAAAGTAAAAAAACAATTACAAAAAGAAATCCATAAATAATTAAAATAGAAGAGATGCCAAAAAACGAAATAACAAGGTATGTAAAAAATAGTTGAGTTATTAGAGTTAATGGCGATACCAATTGCTCAATTCTTGCAAATAACTCAATTCTGTCTGCAGATAAGTCAGAATATGATTCGATAATTGGTATGGCACTTATCCACTGAACAGTCATTAAGCCTGTAAATAACCATGAATATAATGCCACTGATCGCACTTCTCTTTTTGAAATTATATTAGCCAGTGCATCTGACCAATTTCCTCCAACTTTTTTAATTAAAACTTCTGAATTATTTGATTGGACAATATAAAGTGCAACTAAAATAGCCAAAAATAATAATAGAGATGATGAAAAAGCAAATAGCTCCAGGCCATAATTAGTAAAGGATTCAGACAATCTTACAGACACCTCAGACCCAAATATTGCGCCCAATGACCCTCCTGCCATTATAAATCCATAAAGTTTTCTTGATTTATCATCTCTGAAAATATTTATAACTAATACCCAGAATATTGATACAACAAAAAATGAATAAATATTGCACCAAACATAGAAAACTCTACCAAGCCATATCGCTTGAGATATGTCTGATTCCTCAAGTGATCTTGAGTAAAAGATAAATGTAAATAAATTTAGAATTAAAAAAGAATAACAATAAATAATAATTTTTTTGTAATTAGTTCTTGAAGCTATCCATGAATATATTGGATTTACTAGTAACATTGTTATTGCAGTTATGGACAGCAGTATTAGAAGAAAATCTTGTCCATAATTTTCAACAGCCATCTCATTTCTTACTGCTCTTAAAACATACCAAGATGAAAGAACTAGAAAAAATAAAAAGCTAGCAAGAATGGTATTTTTTAATTTCATGAGAATATTTGGTTAAAAGCCAACTGCTCTACCAGCTGAGCTAGCGACCCATGGTAATGCATAATAAAAAAAGGTGATTATTCCATATTTTTCAATAACTGCAAGGCCAAAGATGATGCAGTGTCATTGGGGTACTCTCTAATTACATAATTATATTTATCTTTAGCTTTATCTAGTTCATTCATTTTAAGAAAAATATCTCCTATTTTCTTATGTGCTAGAGGTGTTCTGTAATGTGATGGATAAATAGAAACAAGCTCTAGAAAATATGAATTTGAAATATCTAGGTTATTTTCAATAAGAGCAATCTCACCAAGCCAAAAATATGAAAGTGGTGATTTTTCATCATCATTAAAATTTTCAACAAAATATTTGAATAATATTGATGCTCGTTCAAGGTCCTGCTTTTCTAAAGATTTTATAGCAGCTGTATAAATTTCTTCTTTGCTTTTTGTATCATCAATACCTGAAAACTTCACATTATTATCTAGTGGCAGATCACTAAGATTGGTTTCATTTGTACTTACAGCTTCATTACTGCTAACAGACTCTTTAATAAGCTTTTGTATTAAATAATCCTGCGATTCTATAATGTTTCTAAGTTCAGCTATTTCTGATTCTAGCTCTTGTATCTTTAAGAATAACAAATCTACCTGAGCATTTTCATTTTCTTGTGAGAATACATTCAAAGAAGCAATTAAAATAAACGATAATGATAAGGTTCTAAAATTCATTTATTAATTTATTTCTGCCCTTCTATTTTTTGCATAACTTTCTTCATTAGAACCATATGCGACAGGCTGTTCCTCGCCGTAACTTTTTACACTAACTCTAGAACTACTTATACCATTTAATAAAAAATAATCTTTAACAGCCTCTGCTCTTCTTTGCCCTAGAGCTAAATTATATTCTCGCGTTCCTCTTTCATCAGCATGGCCCGCAATAGTTATCTTAATTGATTCGTTATCTTTCATTGCTGATACAGCGCTTTTAAGAGTTTGGAGAGATTTACTGTTTAAATTAAATTTATCAAAATCAAAATATACAGTAGCATTTGTAAAAATTGCTTTTGTCTCATAATCCAGTGTTGAATCTTCTTTAATTGAAGCCTCAACAGTTCTTATACCACCATCATATACAACCTCTTCAGTAACATTCATGCTTGAACATGAAGAAATCACAAAAATGAATAGAAAAAGACCAATGAAATTTTTTTCTTTAAATATGTTTGTGTTAATCATTTATTTTCTCCTATTATTATCTTAAAAAACCTGACCATGACGGCTCTCTGACTTCTCCATTTTTCAAAGGCAGTCTAAATCTGGCACCACTTAAAGTGACTCCTGACAGAAGACTTACACCGTCTTCTGATATTGCATAGACTATCACATTCCCATTAGGAGAAATACTAGGTGATTCATCTAATTTTGAATTAGTTAAAGGTCTTACAAAATTTTCATTAAAATATTTCAAGGCTATCTGAAAACTTCTATCCTTTCGATGTACAAAAATAATTCCTTCTCCATTTGGAAGGTATGAACCCTTAGCGTTGTAATTTCCATCAAATGTAATTCTTGTAGGTTTAGAATTAAATTTTCTTAAATTAATTTCATATAACTGGGGCGAGCCAGATCTGCCAGATGTAAACATAATCTTGGAACCATTTGGTGACCAAGATGATTCAGTATCAATAGCATAATGATTAGTTAGTCTGGTTAAATTTTTATTTTTAAGATTCAGTATGTATATTTCAGCATTGCCATCTTGATATAAAGTAAGAGATAAAAACTTGCCATTAGGTGACCATGATGGTGAACTAATCTGAAAATTATTCTCTAAAACCATTTCTCTCTCACCAGAGGCTATATCCTGAATAAAAACTTTAGCTACTCCTGTCTCAAAGGATACATATGCTACTTTCTTTGAATCCGGTGACCATGAAGGCGAAATAATTGGCTCTGTACTTCTCAATAAAATTTGTTCATTTAAACCATCAGCATCTGCAACAATTAATTTAAAGCTAGATTCGTTATTAAAAATTTCTTCGGTTACATATAATAGTCTTGTAGATGCAACACCTTTTATGCCGGTAATTTCTTCATAAATACCATCACTCATATAGTGCGCTAGCTGCCTTAATTTATTTGGAATTCCAAAAACTTTTGATGTTCTAATTTGTGATTTTTTCTTTACGCTGAAGATTTTATAAGATGCAAACAAATTATTCGCATCCTCTTCAACAATTGAAGCCATGACAATATAGTCAATATTTAGTAACTTAAAATCGTCATAGTTAATCTCTTCTTCTCCAGAAGGTGATGAGAGTAATTGATTTTCCTCTAGAACCCTAAACTCTCCAGTTCTTTTTAAATCATTAATAATAACCCCTTGAATTGCCCTACTAACATCCTCAGATCCTGAAAAATTTAATATGGCTACTGAATATGGGTCATCTGAACCTTTTGTAATCTCT
>RGHK01000111.1 GCA_010024215.1 Pseudomonadota bacterium
TCCGCTTGAATTGCATCCTCAAGCTTTTCAAGGTCAGCATGTTCCTTATCTAATTTTTCAAGTTCTTTATTTGCTTGATTTAATAAACTTTGTGCATTTTGCCTTGCCCTAAGTACTTGAGCTTTTTTAGACTCTACTAGCTTTTTCTCTCGCTCAACTGCTTCTTTCTTATCTTCAATCTCTTCTGCAAACTCCTCTGCTTCAATGGAAATTTCATTTTTTCTTTCTTCTTCATTTTGGAGGTTAGTTACTATTTCAACTCTTTCTTCCTCACGTTGAGTCAAAAACTCTGTTTGATTAGAAGCTAAATTTTCAAGCGCATTTAATTGTTCAATAATTTCATAAGCTGAGTCAACTACAGTAGAGGCATATCCTAACGCAACTAAGAAGGTGGATAGCTCATCTAGCTCAATAAATAAAGCAGTTGTAGGGCTCATGACTCCATTTATGTAAAGACTTACAGCTTGATCTTGCAGTCCTTCATCTGCAACTATAAGTTTTTTTTGTGTTTCAAGTAACTCATCTGTTACTTCTAACATCTCATTTTTAATTCTTCCAAGTTTTATTTGTTCATTAACAATATTTTCTTGAACAGCAGCTAGATCATTTAATGAGAAATCATAATTTTCTAATGCCTTTTCCAACTCTCTTTGAACTAAAGTCAATCTACTTTGTACTTCTGCTAATTCACTATTGACTTGTGCTAAATCTTTATCATTTGCAATTATTGCCTTTTCTAAATCTGTTCTTTCTCCTTCGTATTTGCTTATTTGTTCAGCAATTGCTTGTAGTTGTTTTTCAACTTCAATTAATCTGTCTTCTGCAGTAATTGCATTCAAATCATTTGGAAATATAAAAGAAGTAAAGAAAAAAATGAGAGTAAATAATAAGATAATTTTTTTAATCATTTAAAGCTTTTCTAATTCCAACAAAAGAAGCAAATAATCCGAAAATTAGTGAAAACATTAATAAAGAAAGGGTGAGGAATATCAAGTAATCATCAGATATATTTATATCAAAAATACTATCAGCAACTACAGAGCTTTTAGAATATTCTATTAATGCCCAACCAAAACCAACAGCAATGCTTGTTCCAATCAAAGACTCCAATACTGCTTCAAATATGAAAGGTAATCTAATGTAAGTTGAGGAAGCCCCAATAAGTCTCATTATTTTTATTTCTTTTTTCTTAGAGTAAGCAGCTAGCCTTAAGGTGTTTATAATCAATATAAAAGCCGCAAAACCAATAAGTAGTGCAAAAGCAGAAGCAGAAATAACAAGTGTATCTGTGAGGCTCAAAAGTCTTTCAATTGCTTCTCCAGAAGTTCTAATCTCTTTTACAGCTGGATTGCCATCTAATCTTTCAATTATTAATTGATAGTCTGATGGATTATTTAAATTTATTCTTAGTGATGCAGGTAAAATTTCATAATCTACTTCAGCCAAAAGTTCTGGCTGATCTCTAAATAAAACTTTAAACTCTTCTTTTGCTTCAGGTTTAGAAAAATAATCAACAGTCCTTACTTCTGGATAGTCTTCAAGTGATGTTTCTAATTGTTTATGTGCTGTAGTGGTCACTCTATCATCAAGAAACACAACAACATGAATTCCATTCTGCCAACGGAGAGTATTGTTTTCAACAATAGATCTTGCTGACAAAGTTGTAAATACAAGAAAGCTAGAAACTAAAACAGCAATTATTGTAGCAAATACAAGAAGTGGAGTTCTTCTCATATTTAATACAGTATTTTTTAGGACGTAAGAAAATTTACCCATAATTACCTAACAATATAGCTACCATCTAATTCGTCTCGTACTATCTTTCCATCTGATAATTCTAGAACTCTCTTTTTTCTTCTATTAACAATTGAGGAATCATGTGTTGCCATAATAACTGTAGTTCCTGCTCTATTTATTTTTTCTAATAAAGACACTATTTGAATACTTAAATCTGGATCAAGATTTCCAGTAGGTTCATCACACAATAGAACTACAGGATTATTTGCTAGTGCTCTAGCTATGCTTACTCGAGTTTGCTCTCCGCCAGATAATTGTCCTGGATACTTATAGGCATTTTCATTTAACTCAACTAAATCAAGAAGCGTATTTGTTTTTGCATCAATCTCTTCAGGCAAGCTTCCCATTACTTCTAAAGCAAAAGAAATATTTTCAAAGGTGTTCCTGTTTTCTAATAACTGCGGTTCTTGAGTGACTATTCCAATTTTTCTTCTTAATAAAGGAATTTTCCATTTAGGTAATTTTGAAACGTCAATATTAGCAACTTCAATTTCTCCTTTTGTGGCTATATATTCTTTATAAAGTAACTTCAAAAAAGAAGACTTGCCGCTTCCAGAATGGCCTACTAAATAAACAAACTCACCTTCTTCAACTTTTGTTGAGATGTTAGATATAGCTACGCTTCCACCTTGAAAAACTAAAGATACATTTTTTAAATTAATCATTTATTCCCTGTCTTCGCCATTTTAGATACTCTTTGATAAATATGGAAATATCTCCATCAAGAACATTTGCAACATTACCAACTTCAGTATTACCTCTAGCGTCTTTCACTTGCTGATAAGGTTGCAGTACGTATGATCTAATTTGCCTACCCCAACCAGCCTCGTGTTGATCTCCTCTTATATTATTAATCTTAAGAAGTTCTTCTTCTTTTTGCTTAAGGATTAATTTTGTCTTTAACAATTCGAGGGCTCTATTCTTATTTTGCAATTGCGATCTTTCGGCTTGGCTACTCTTATTTCATCATCTTGAATTACTATTTCTTCATTGTGTTCAATAAGTGGTACAACATCTACACCCGCAAAACTAGTGTGTCTTCTTTTATTGCTATCGAAGGGGCTGATTCTTACAAGTCTATGTACTCCTCTTTCGCTTTCTAAAGTTGCATAAGCTCTATATGACTCTACTCTGATTGATGCTGATTTTATGCCAGCTTCTTCTCCTTGTGAAATTTCTTCAATTTGATATTTCATGTCTTGACTGGATAAAAACCTTGTATACATTCTAAATAACATTTCCGCC
The DNA here is from genome assembly GCA_010024215.1 of Pseudomonadota bacterium. Classification (GTDB taxonomy): domain Bacteria; phylum Pseudomonadota; class Gammaproteobacteria; order Magnimaribacterales; family D2472; genus SCGC-AAA076-P13. Next base: position 3,043 of record RGHK01000111.1, read on the forward strand.
CAATCGTGTGCATCGACCCCACCAGCACCAGCATTAATTGTTATCACGGCATTTAAATCATCGTACTCACCAAAATACAAAGCTTCATTTTCAATCTCTTCAATCATTTCCTCAAAGCTATTTATTTCTTCAATAAAATCATTTTCATTCAAATTATCTTCACCAGTAATTTCAATTAATTCTTTAATATCAGATAAATTTGTTTCTAAATTTTCTAGAGAAGAAATCAACTTTTCTATTGTTGAAGCCTCAATTGATA
>RGHK01000112.1 GCA_010024215.1 Pseudomonadota bacterium
TCTTCAATGAATAAAAAGAAAATTGGTATAACTGAGGTAGTTCTTAGAGATGGGCATCAATCGATATTAGCCACAAGGCTCAGATATGAAGACATGGAATCAATTCTTTCTCATATGGATTCAATAGGTTATTGGTCTGTTGAATCATGGGGTGGGGCTATATTTGATTCTTGTATTAGATATCTTGGAGAAGATCCATGGGAAAGAATTAGGAAAATTAAATCAAACATGCCTAATACTCCTCAACAAATGCTTTTAAGAGGTCAAAACCTTCTTGGCTATAAGCACTATTCAGATGAGATAGTTTATAAATTTATTGAAAAATCAAAAGAAAATGGTGTTGATGTTTATCGAATATTTGATGCCCTCAATGACTATAGAAATATGGAAACAGCTATCAAGGCAACAATAGATTTTGAAGGTCATGCTCAAGGAACAATCTCATATACAACAAGTCCGGTTCATAATATGCAAACATGGGTAGATCTAGGCAAAAAGCTTCAAGACCTTGGTTGTCATTCGTTAGCGATTAAAGATATGGCAGGTCTTTTAGATCCATATGTAGGTTTTGAATTAGTTTCAAAGCTTAAGGAGGTTATTGAAATACCAATACATTTGCATAGCCATGCAACAACTGGCATGTCTACAACTACTGCAATCAAATGCGCTGAAGCAGGAGTTGATAATATTGATACTTCTATATCATCCATGAGCTTGACCTATGGCCATTCACCAACTGAAACAGTAGTAGGTATATTAAATGATGCAGATTATGAAACAAACATAAGCTTAGAATCACTTGAGCCAATTGCCAAACACTTTAGAGAAATTAGAAAAAAATATTCTAACTTTGAAGGCTCTTTAAAAGGAGTTGATGCGAGAATAATTACCTCTCAAGTTCCAGGTGGTATGTTAACCAATCTTGAAAATCAGCTAAAAGAACAAAATGCCATTGATAAATTTGATGAGGTTATTGAAGAGATTCCAAATGTTCGTGCTGATTTAGGGTATATTCCTTTAGTTACACCAACATCACAAATAGTTGGCACCCAAGCAGTTATTAATGTTTTAAATAACGAAAGATATAAAGTAATTACAAAAGAAACATCTGCTCTTCTAAAAGGTGAATATGGCAAGACGCCATCTGGCGTTGATAAAGATCTCCAATCTAAAGTTCTAAATGGAGATGAACCTGTAACATGTAGGCCAGCAGATTTAATAGATAAAAATGAATATGATTTAACAAAAGAAAAATATGTTAAAGCCATTAAAGAAAAAAATATTGATATTGAAAATAATGAAGAAAATATTCTTATATACACCCTCTTCCCGGAAATTGGTCTAAAGTTTCTAGAAAATAAAAATAATAAAGAGTTTTTTGAAAAATCACCCACTCAAATCACTGAAGAAAAAGAAGGTTTTTATAAAATTGTAATTGATGATACAGATTATTTAGTTAAATACTCTAAAACTAATGATCCAGAAATTATTAATGGTGAATACAAGCTCACAAAAGATCAAAACATAAAAGATGCACTTTCATTGCAAGAGGGTTTAATAGTTACTGCTCCATTAGCAGGAAATATATTTAAAATTGAAAAGAAAGTTGGAGATAAAATTAATCAAGATGAAACTGTTGTTGTTTTAGAGGCAATGAAAATGGAAACAACAATTAAAACTCCATCTAAAGGAACAATTAAACAAATTTTTATAAAAGATGGTGATAAAGTTCAGCCAGGTGAAGCTCTTTTTGAGGTTATATAAATGAGTTTGTTTGAATTTTTTTCTAGCCTAGGTATTTTTAGTCTAACTGGCGGTCAGGCAGTAATGATTCTTGTTGGCTTATTATTAATATATCTTGCCATAAATAAAAAATTTGAACCTTTATTGTTACTACCAATAGGATTCGGAGCTCTTCTTACAAATATCCCAGAAATAGGATTATCCATGAGTCCCATTGAGAAACTTCTTTATGCAAATAATATAGATGAAATTAATAAGGTAATCACAAGCCTTTCGATCTCTTCAAATGATTTATCACAAGCTATTAAAAATGCATCTTATGGTGAATTAAATCTGCTTAATGAGGCAGCAAGAAACATGGGTTATAGTCCAGGTATCTTATATATTTTTTATGAGACTGCTATTGGCTCAGGTATTGCTCCCCTTCTCATATTTATGGGTGTTGGAGCTATGACAGATTTTGGTCCATTATTGGCAAATCCAAAAACTCTTATATTAGGTGCAGCTGCACAATTTGGTATTTTTGCAACAGTTATGGGTGCTCTTTTACTAGATTATTACGGCTTGATAGACTTTACTTTGAAACAAGCAGCTGCAACTGGAATTATAGGTGGCGCTGATGGTCCTACTGCTATTTATGTATCATCTATTTTAGCGCCAGAACTATTAGGACCAATTGCTGTTGCTGCATATTCTTACATGGCATTAGTGCCTTTAATTCAACCACCAATAATGAGAGCCTTAACTTCATCTGATGAAAGAACTATAGCAATGGTTCAATTAAGGAATGTCTCACAAAAAGAAAAAATTGTTTTTCCAATAATGTTATTTTTACTAGTTGGATTATTACTACCTAGTGCTGCGCCTTTATTAGGTATGTTATGCCTTGGTAATCTGATGAAAGAATCTTTGGTTGTTGATCGACTAAGTGATGTTGCTCAAAATTCTTTAATAAATATTGTTACTATTTTCTTAGGCTTGTCTGTTGGATCTAAACTCGCTGCTGATAAACTTCTATCTCCTGAAACATTGGGCATCTTGATTCTTGGAATGATTGCCTTTGCTATTGGAACTGCAGCTGGTGTATTGGTAGCAAAACTTATTAATGTTTTCAGTAAAACAAAAATAAATCCATTGATTGGTGCTGCAGGTGTTTCCGCTGTTCCTATGGCTGCAAGAGTCGTAAATAAAGTTGGTCTTGAATATAATTCGCAAAATCATCTTTTAATGCATGCAATGGGCCCAAATATAGCAGGTGTAATTGGATCAGCAGTAGCTGCTGGCGTAATGATTAAGTTCTTAGGTTAATTTATTTTAAGCAAAAAAAAACAGAGACTAGCTCTGTTTCTTTAAGTTCGAGTTCCTTAGGGGTCCTGAGTGAGATTCTCTCTGGCTCCTTGAGTTCTTTCTCTTGAACTCTTGGTGGGTTGCTAAGCTCTTTTTTATCGTCGACTCTTAGTAACGCTTTCACCCTATGGGCTCTTCCTTCTTGACCTCTCTAACTCCCGTCTGCAGTTGATTGTTAGTCGGAATCAAGTTGGTCTATTTAATATACG
>RGHK01000113.1 GCA_010024215.1 Pseudomonadota bacterium
GAGCAACGGGTTTTACTGGAAAGTTAGTAGTTGAGTATTTGGTAGATAAATATAGTAATAATCCTCAAATTAGTTGGGCTATAGCGGGACGAAGTCTTGAAAAATTAGAATCAGTTGCTGCTTCTAAAAATGTTCCCGAAGATACAGGACTATTAGTAGTTGATAGTAATGATGCTTCAAGCATCGAAGAAATGGTTTCAAAAACAAAATGTGTTTTAACCACTGTTGGCCCGTATCAGTTATATGGCAATGGTATTGTTGCTGCTTGTGCAAAATCTGGAACAGATTATGTAGATTTGTGTGGTGAGCCCGGATGGATGCATGAAAAAATTAATGAATTCAGCGACACGGCAAAAGAATCTGGATCAAGAATAGTATTTTCTTGCGGTTTCGATAGTATTCCTTTTGATTTAGGTGTCTTATTTCTTCAAAACGAAGTTATAAATAGACATGGTAAACCTTCTAAAAATGTAAGAGGAAGAGTTAGAGGAATGAATGGTGAGTTTTCTGGAGGAACGGCAGCCTCTCTTGGGGCTACTATGGCAGCGCTAAAAGAAAAGCCTGAACTTTTTGCAGTTTTAGCCAATCCATTTGCACTTTCAAATGGCTTCACTGGACCAGAGCAACCAGCTGACAACAAACCTGTCCTTGATGAGAAATTAAATACATGGGTAGCTCCGTTTTTTATGGCGCCAATTAATACCAAAAATGTGCACAGATCTAATGCATTGATGAACCATATATATGGCGAGGATTTTTGTTATAACGAAATGTGGGTTATGGGACCAGGTGATGAGGGTAAAGCTGCAGCAGATTTTGTTTCCTCATCAAACCCCCTAAGTGATGCACCAAAACCTGGCGAAGGTCCATCTAGAGAATCTAGAGAGAACGGTAATTATGATGTTTTATTCTGTGGAGATCTTGATAACGAGGAAAGTGTTCATGTGTCTGTAGCAGGAGATATGGATCCTGGTTATGGATCAACTTCAAAGATGATAACTGAAAGTGCAATATGTTTAGTAAAAGAGTGCGAAGACCTTGCTGGAGGTATTTATACACCAGCTCCATCAATGGGAACTAAACTTATAAAAAGATTACAAGATAATGCTGGACTAACATTTAAAGTTGAGAATTAATGATCAAAGAGAATATCAAAAAATGGCATGATCATATAAAAGGAGATTTTCCTGGAGGTTTTGATGAGCTTCTTGCTGATGATGTTATTTTTTACTCACCAATAGTTTTTTCTCCACAAAAAGGAAAAGATCTTACTACTTTGTATCTTATGGCAGCTGGGAATACATTTGGTGGTGATCAATCTAAAGATGGAACTCTGCAGGAGTCTAGTTTTAAATATACAAAGGAAGTGCTTGATGGCAATCAGGCTATCTTAGAGTTTGAAACACAAATTGATGGAAAATATGTAAACGGCGTTGATATTATTACTTTTAATGATGAAGGAAAAATAAGTGAATTTAAAGTAATGATAAGACCTCTTCAGGCTGTAAATATTATTCATGAAAAAATGCAAGAAATGCTTAAGCAATTTAAATAAATGAGTGTTTATAAAATTTTTCATAACCCTAGATGTAGCAAATCAAGACAAACACTTAAGTTGCTTGAAGACAACAATTGTGAAATTGAAATAATTAATTATCTTGAAATTGATTTAGATGTTTTATTAATAAAAGATACTTTAGAGAAGTTATCTCTTAAACCAAGAGATATTTTAAGAAAAAGCGAACAAGATTATAAAGACAATAATCTAAAAAGAGAGGATTTTTCAGATAATGAATTGATCGATTATATGGTCAAGTACCCTAAATTAATTGAAAGACCTATTGTAATCAAAGAAGACAGAGCTTTATTAGGCAGGCCTCCTGAAAATGTTTTAGAGTTAATCTAGCTCGCCATCTTGTCTCAATTTTTCTCTAATTTTTGTTGCGCTTATATTGGTTATTGATTCCTCAAAGACCTCTTCTTCAAATACATATCCCACACCTCTGCCATATGTAATATTAACGATATTTGGAACTAGCATTATTTCGTATTCAACTCCTTTAGTGAAACCATCCTTCGATAAACCATTTTTTATATTTTCACAAACCGTATCCCAGTCAAATGGATTATCATCTTGACCATCGCCTCCAGAGGCTCCTTGAACATCTCTTACTTGAATAATTACTTGCCCGGTTTTTTTTAAACATCTTTTAAAAAGTTCTTGGTGACCTTCATGCCATGGCTGCCATCGGCCTAGCATTTGTACTGTTGGTTTTTTCCAGTCAAACATTCTTTAAAATTTCGTCCGCAATATTTTTATGATTAGTTTGATTCATTTCTGTAATATGAAAATCAACGTTAGTTGGTTTCTCAAACATCTTATTGGTATCTTCAAAACGACCTTCTGTAATAGTATTCATCCATATAGTGATGTCTGGGTTAAAATTTTTACGTGTTTCCCTTGTTGGGCAAACAAAATCACAAATTACAACTCTATTATTTTCCTTTTCAAAATCAGCAAAAGTTTTCATTCTCATACTTTGCCTTATTCTACCTTCTGATGAAAAGTCCCAGTCATTTGCCATATTTCTCACAACATCCGCGTTATACCATGCTGCATTTAATAACGGTTGAAGTCTTTCAGCCAAATATGTTTTCCCACTTCCAGGAAGGCCCATTATTAGAATTTTCATAGTTATCTAATTTTTTTTATACTAAAAATTTCGTTTCTAAAAAACATTTTAGCTTCTTTGCCAATTGCAGTCCTAATTTTTTTATATGCTGATGGAGATTTTTCTAGCTCTTGTATATCTTTTTCTGGAATTTGAGCTATATAAAGAATATTAGCCCACTTAGCATCAACACCATGACCAAATAGCTCAGAGACCGTTTGATCAGGACTTCTTTTAAAATTAAAGGTATAAGACTTTGGCTTTGAAAAGGAATATTTATTATTTTCACCAACAGGATTATTTTTTAAAAATTCAATAATATCTTTTGCTTTATTGGGAAATGGGCTTTTATCTTTCCATGCAATTTTAATTATTTTTTCAACAGTATCATTTCCGCAGGAATGAGTTATTAATAATCTACCTTCTTTATTTAGCAGTCTCATGAGAGGAGCAATTACATTATTAACTTTTGTCTTTACCTCGGATGTTGCTCTGTATGCTTGTGAGGCAATTATTAGATCGTAATTATTATTTTCATAATCATTTTTTATAAATGGTTCTAAATATCTTTTATGATCTTCTCTA
>RGHK01000114.1 GCA_010024215.1 Pseudomonadota bacterium
AAATGAATTTCTTTTAGATATTCCAAACATCCCAGATGAAACAACACCTGATGGAACAAATGAAAGCCAAAACGTTTTAATCAAAAAAGTTGGTGAAATTACTTCAACCAATACAATTGATCACATTGATTTAACTAAAAAGATTGATACTGACTTGGCTGCAAAATTAGCAGGATCAAGGTTTGCTGTTCTAAAAGGAAGTTTAGCTAAATTACAAAGAGCTTTAATTTCCTTTATGCTCGATGTTGCTCAAAAAAATGGATATGAAGAATATTACCTACCATATATGGCAAATAGGGATTCTTTGATTGGAACTGGAAATTTGCCTAAATTCGAAGAAGATTTATTTAAAACTTCAGAAAATCTTTATTTAATACCAACAGCTGAAGTTCCGCTAACTAATATTCATAGAGATGAATTAATTCCTGAAGATCAATTACCAATCAAACTAACATCTCATACTCCATGTTTTAGATCTGAGGCTGGGAGCTATGGAAGAGATACTAAAGGATTAATAAGACAGCATCAATTTGAAAAGATTGAATTATTTAAAATTTCACATCCTGATTCATCAATGACAGAGCTTGATGGATTGCTTGAAAATGCTGAAGAAATTCTCCAATTATTAGAGCTGCCGTATCAAGTTGTTCAATTATGTGCTGGAGATATTGGATTTTCATCATGCAAGACATTTGATATAGAGGTTTGGATGCCAAGTCAGAATAAATATAGAGAGATATCATCATGTTCTAATTTTAGTGATTTTCAGGCAAGACGTTCCAATATCAAAATAAAAACTAAAGATGGTAAGTATTTTGCTCATACTATAAATGGTTCAGGTTTGGCTGTTGGAAGGACGCTTATTGCACTTCTAGAAAATAGGTATGACGGATCAAATATTATTAAGCTTCCGAAAGTCTTAGAGCCTTATCTTGGTTCATTGGATATAGAAATCTAAGATTTTATTAGTAACACAAAATTCACATAACTTTTTCAATAATTTCTTGAGTATTTGTTCTAAATGTTCATAATGTTTATATTATTAATTTTTTCATAATGGGGAATTAAATGAATATAAACAAATTAGGTAGAGTTGCTCTATTTTCTTTTATACTTTTTTCATCTTTAGTTATCAATGCAGACACTACATCAAATATAAGAGGTAAAGTAGTAGACGTATCTGGTGAACTTGTACCAAATGCAGATATTGTATTGACATATGGTCCAACAAATACGACTCAAAGTGTTTCATCGAATGCAGATGGAACCTTTGCTATGTTTAATTTGCAACTAGGTGGTCCATATAGAATTACAGCTGATTCTGGTAATTCTTCTGGCTCTCTAGATAATTTATATTTAGTTCTTGGTAAGGACTCTCAAATTACCATTACTGTAGCCTCTGCTGCAGCTATGGATGAGCTTGTTGTTGTTGGCAAAAGTTTAAGTTCAGCCAATTTGCTTGCTACTGGTCCCTCTGTATATTATGGAATAGATTCTCTTGAAAGTGCTGCAGCTGCTGAAAGAGATATCAAAGACTTGCTTTCTACTCACCCAAGACTATCACTTGATGAAGGGTACGCAAGAGGTATTCAATGTAATGGATCAAGCCCTAGAATGAATAGCTTAACCGTTGATGGAATTGCTTTAAACGATGGCTTTGGTCTAAATGATAATGGATATCCAGCAAATAGAATATGGTGGTTTTTCTGCATGTGTTGTAAATGCAATTACAAAATCAGGTTCTAATGAATTTAAGGGTAATTTCTTCTATGAATACACTAATGAAGATCTTTTATCTGATGAAGTAGACGGTAATAAAATTCAAAATACACCATTTGATGAAGATAAATATGGATTTACATTAGGCGGTCCGATACTTAAAGATAAATTATATTTCTTTACTGCGTATGAGTATTACAATGACCAAGATACAGTTGACTATGGTCCAGTTGGTTCTGGGGCTCCGGTTGAAATGGCTTGGCTTACTCAAGATACCTTAGATTTAGTTACCACTACTCTTATAGAAAAATATGGTTTTGATCCTGGAGGAATACCTTCAGCTATCGACAGTTTTAGTGAAAAGTTACTAGTTAAATTAGATTACTATTACAGTGATATTACTAGGGCTACATTCACTTATAACTATAGTGAAGGATTTAGTAATAACTATTCTGACACCTATTATACTCAGCTTGAACTAGCTAAACATGGATATGAAAATGGTAATACTCTACATGCTTATATGTTTAATTTATATTCTAAAATCGGAGATATAAATACTGAAGTAAGAGTTGGCTATAGGGACTTAGATAATAGACAAGAAGGTATTGGTGGTCCATTTGGCGAATTTGATATTGAAAACATAACAGGTGGTGGTGATATCATGGTCGGAGGTACTGATGATTCGCGTCAAGCCAATGATTTAGATTATGATAATTTAACAATGGCTTTTGTTGGTGACTTTGTTTATGGCAATCAATTAATTACATTTGGTGTTGAAAGAGAAGAGCAAAGTACTTTCAATATGTTTGTTCAACACTCACTCGGTGGCGAATGGGATTTCTATACATTTGATAACTTTTTAAATGGTATCGTTGATCGAGTTTACTATGGTAACAATCCATCACTAAATCCAGCTGATGCTGGAGCAACATGGGATTATGATATAACTACTCTTTTTGCTCAAAGTGAATGGACTCCATCTGATATATTAACTGTATCTTATGGTATTAGATATGAGAAATATGGTGTTGATGGGGCACCAAATGAAAATCCAGCTTTTGTAAGTGCTTACGGAAGACCAAATACACATACTCATGATGGAGAGTCTGTAGTAATGCCCAGACTATCTTTTACTTACAATTTAAATGATTCAACTGAAATATACGGAGGTATTGGAACTTTTTCTGGTGGTAATCCAAACGTTTGGTACTCAAACATCTGGTCAAATGACGGAGTATCTAATATTCAATTAAGTTTAAGAAATGTAGATATGTTTGCTACTCCAATGTGTGATGGTAGAACAGGTTTACCGACTGATGCAGGTCCTGGATATGGAGTACCTTGCTCATTAGTAAATGCTGTTCAAAATGGTTCAAGCGCCGGTGGTACAAACTCAATCGATCCAAGTTTTAAGATACCTACTGTAACCAAATCGGCAATCGGTATTATTAAAACTTTTAGCAATGACGTTACTCTAGTTGCAGATTATATTAAAGCTACTGCCAAAGACTCAGCTCA
>RGHK01000115.1 GCA_010024215.1 Pseudomonadota bacterium
AGTAGCTCCGTTAACCAACAACAGCTATATGTTGCAATTAGAGATAATAATGAGATATCACCAAATGTCATAAGAATTGCGGTACCATACACATATCTTGATCAGGCAATAGAAAGTCTCGATTTATCAATTCTTCTTGTTGCTGTTGTAGCATTATTAGTTGCAACTATAGCCAGTGGAGTGGCTGCAAATTATACCTACTCAAGCATAGCTGAATTGGCAAATGCAGCATCAAATCTTGCAAGTGGCTCATTGAAAAAAAGTTCAATCAAAGCTTTGCCTACAGAAAGAGTTGACGAGTTTGGCAATGTTGCTAGAAGCATTTCACAAATTTCAGAGGATTTAAAATCTCAAATTAATTTGCTAGTCAAGCAAAGAGATCAGTTTGGTTTAGTGCTTGATGATCTTGGTGAAGGTATTATGGTAGCCGATAAATCAGGTGAAGTTACATACTGTAATGAGCAATTTTTAGAAATTCTTTCGAAAGATGATCTTGTAGGGAATCAAATAAAAGATATAGGTATTAAATCAATTCAAAGTTTATACAAAAAAACTAAAAGAACAAAATCTGCAGATATTGAATTTGAGATTGAAGATGGAGATAGAAAAGCTAAATGGGTTCTTGCCTCAATGAATCAATCAAAAACAACTAAAGAATTTATTTTAGTTATTCATGATATAACTCAACTCAGACACTTAAATTCAATGAGACGAGATTTTATATCAAACGTTTCCCATGAACTTAGAACACCAGTAAGTGTTATAAGAGCCAACTCAGAAACTTTGCTTCAAGGCGCATTAGACGATAAGAAACAAGCAAAAGTTTTTGCTAAAGCTATTTTGCATAATTCTGAGAGACTTACAGCAATGGTTTCAGATTTATTAGATCTCTCAAGGATTGAACATGGTGAATTAAAATTAATCATTGAGGAGACTGATTTAAAAGAATCAATCAATCAGGTAATTGATTCTCTCAAACATCTGGGTAAAAAGAAAAATATTTTAATTAAATGCAATTGTCAAAAAAAACAACTGCTTGTCCTTGCTGACAAAACAGCTTTAGAGCGTATTCTTACAAATTTAATAGATAACGCTTTTAAATACAGTGAAGAAAATTCTGTAATTGAAATATCAACTAAGACAGTAAAAAAAGACGATCATATTCTTGTAATAATAACTGATACTGGAAAAGGTATTTCTGAAGAGGATAAGCCTTTGATTTTTGACAGATTTTTTAGAACGGCTTCAGCAAGAGCATCTGAGAAAAAAGGAAGTGGATTGGGTTTGGCAATTGTAAAAAATCTTGTGAACAGTCTTAATGGTGATGTAGGAGTAAGAAATGCACCTAAAAAGGGTTCAGAATTTTGGTTTTCGCTTCCTATCTCAAAGCGATAATTATTAACACAGATGTAACATATTCTACATTTTTTGTAACAGTAAATTAGCATTAATTTACAGTATCTCCTTAATAACTTCTCACTGCTAAATTTAAATATAGCAATATTTTTCTTGGAGGAGAATAATTTATGTTCACTAAATCTATTAAAAACTCATTACTTTTTTTATCTATCTTTTTGCTTGTTGCATGTGGTGGTGGTAGCACTTCTATAGCATCTCCTGGTGAGCTTGGATCATTATCAGATCCCTCTGGTGGCGGAGGTGGTAATGGTGGAACAAATAGCAACGTATTAACAGGTACATGTCCTGATTCTGAATTCGTTCAAGTTGGATCTCCAGTTGCTGGAAATAACGTTTGTGCTATTCAAGGACCAATTACAGGTGAACTAACACTTACAGATGATGTTATGTATAGAATGCTTGGAAAAGTTGATATTGGTATTGATATGGGAGGTGATGGCACCAAAGCTGGTGGCGCATCTGGAACATTAATTATTCCAGCCGGCGTTGTAATAATGGGTAGAACATCAAACGATTATTTAGTTGTTAATAGAGGATCAAAGATTATTGCTAATGGTACTCGTTCAGCTCCAATTAGATTTACTCATAATACTGCTATAGAGGGTACAGTTACTGATAATGAAAGAGGATTATGGGGCGGTATTGTAATTCTTGGAAAAGCACCAATAAACAAGTGTTCAAACGATGTAAGAGGAACTGCTGCTTGTGAAAGAGTTGTTGAGGGTTCAGATGCTCTAATGGGTGGAGCGACTCCTGATGATGATTCTGGAAAATTAAATTTTGTTAGAGTTGAATATGCTGGATATGAAATTTTTCCAGGAAATGAACTTAACGGTATTACTTTTGGTGGTGTAGGTTCAGGAACTATAGTTGACTATGTCCAAGTTCACAACAATCAAGATGATTGTGTTGAGTTCTTTGGTGGAACAGTTAATGTTAAACATTTAATCTGTACAGGTGCAGGTGATGACAACCTAGATATTGACTGGGGTTACCAAGGTAAAATGCAATTTGTTGTTGTTAAACAATCAAGTGGTGTAGGTGATCACATTGTAGAATCAGATAATACTAATTCAGATTCTTCAGTAGGCTATTTAACAGAACCTAGATCAAGACCAATGGTAGCAAACTTTACTTTTATTTCTCAGGGTTTAGACGAACCATTAAAGTACAAAGAAGGTGTTTCTGGTATATACATAAATGGTGTTGTTGTAAATGTTAATGAGCAAAATTTAATTGAGGCTACAAACTTAGAAACGATTCAAGACGGTGCTCTTACTCCTAAGATTCAGCATCACAGCATCTTTATGGATTCTGCTGGAGACACATCTCCATTTAAATACTCAGAACCAGATAGTGACATAGCTGCTGTTACGGTTGCAGAATTAGAAGCATCTCTCACATCTAGAGCTACTGATCTTGTACTTGGTACAAATACTTTAGTATCTGGAATGTTTTTAGGTGACGCAGAGTCAGCTGTTGTTTCTGCTTTTAATGGTGATAAAGTTCAAGGTATGTGTGCAGTAGGCCCTCATGCTGCTGGAACAACAACCGATCTATGTCCAACATATAGTTCAAAAGAAGGAAGATACATTGTTGATACATGGTTCTCGGCAACTGATTACATTGGAGCTTTTTCTCCAGGATCAGATCTTGAAAATAACTGGGCATCAGGCTGGACCATTGGTTTATTTGAAGCACCTGAATGTCCTGAAGGTACCCTGGAGTCAGAAGTTCTATTAGGTAAAAAAGTATGTAGTTTATCTGGAGAAGTTACATCAGATTTAACTC
>RGHK01000116.1 GCA_010024215.1 Pseudomonadota bacterium
GTTAATAAGTAAGTTTATTTTAAATAAATTTATTTTTGAGCCAAATAAAATTCGATTTCCAATTGTAAGAAATAGATTAGAAAAAATGCTACATGACAAAATTTAATATTATTGAAGATCAATTAAAAAATCAATTTGCTAAAAAATATTTAGCTTATGCATTATCAACTATTACGCAAAGAGCATTGCCTGATGTGCGTGATGGATTGAAACCAGTTCATAGAAGATTAATTTACGCAATGTATTTACTGAATTTAAGCCCATCATCAAGTTTTAAAAAATCAGCTAGAGTGGTAGGTGACGTTATAGGAAAATTTCATCCCCACGGAGATCAGTCCGTCTATGATGCGCTAGTAAGATTAGCACAAGATTTTTCTACTAACTATCCACTAATTAATGGTCAAGGTAATTTTGGAAATATCGATGGAGATAATGCAGCAGCCATGAGATATACAGAGACCAAGCTTACTGATGTAGCTGAATTTTTGCTAAACGATATAGACCATGACACTGTTGAATTTAGAAAAACATATGACGGTGAATTAGATGAACCAATAGTATTACCATCTGCTTTTCCAAATTTATTAGCAAATGGCTCTTCTGGTATTGCAGTAGGAATGGCAACCAATATACCACCTCATAATTTAGAAGAGGTATGTCAGGCCTTAAAATTTTTAAATTCTAATAAAAATGCATCTATTAAAGACTTGTTAAAAATAATTCAAGGTCCTGATTTTCCAACGGGGGGTATTTTGAATCTTGATAAAAATGAAATTTTAAAAGCTTACACTTATGGAAAAGGAGTATTTGAATTAAGATCCAATTATAAAGTGGAGGATTTAGGTAAGGGCCAATATCAAATTGCTATTACAAAAATACCTTTTTTAGAAAAATTTATATCTCTATATCTTAGATATAAAACTAAAGATATTAAATCAATAAGTGATTATCAAAAATTTTTTGAGACTATTGTTGTTAATGTTGTAAAAACTACTATTGATGATTTAAAGATTTCAGGTTTAGATAATTTGGACCCTAATAAAGGATATTTATTTATATCTAATCATAGAGATATAACATTAGATTCTGCATTATTAAATCTCAGTCTTCATCAGAATGGTTTTACTACAACTAAAAATGCAGTTGGTAACAATCTTATGAATGAGAAATGGGCTTCTGATCTAATGAGATTAAATAAAAGTTTTATTATTGATAGGAGTGAAAAGTCAAAAAAAGATATATATAAAAGTCTGCAGCTTGTATCTGAATTTATTTCAGAATCAATCTTAAAAAACAATGAGTCAATATGGATAGCGCAGAAACAGGGCAGATCAAAGGATGGAGTTGACTATACTGATCCTGCAGTTTTAAAGATGATTCATCTCTATTCAAGAAAAGAGGCATCAATTAAAGACTTCTTTAACAAGATTTCTGTTATCCCGGTATCAGTATCTTATGAAAAAGATCCAAACGATATATTGAAAGCTAAAGAGCTGTATTTAACAGCTATTAACAGCGTTTATATAAAAGAACCCAGAGAAGATTTAATGAGTATTTCTGATGGAATAACAGGGAAGAAAGGTAATGTTAATATTAGTATTGGTAATGAAATGAGGTTTCAAAGCGATAGTTACGACGATATAGCACATGAAATATCAAAAACAATTAAAGATTCATACTATATTCATCCTACTAATATAGCTTCTTGTATTATCCAAGGAATTAAATATCCAGAGCATAGCTTTTCTAATGAAGAGATTGATAGCGCAATGGAGTACTTAAATAAAAGGATGCATATCATTCAAGAAGACATGCATCCGTTTCTTTTAAGTCAATATAGTAATTCTGTTCTATAAACTATAGCCTTGTTCGTTATGCTCGCTCATATCAAGACCTATTTCTTCTTCTTCATTAGAAGCCCTTACTTCAACAAAAAGATCTACTAATTTTAAGATTACATAAGTGACAATTGCTGTATAAAGAGATATTACTACTACACCTTGAAGTTGTATCATAAACTGAGCTATAGCACCTTCTTCTGAAATTCCCGCAGCACCAGATCCCAAGAATCCATCTGGATTGCCAACAAATGAAAGCATTATTATTCCTAGGATTCCTCCAACTCCATGAACAGGGAAAACATCTAAAGAGTCATCAATTTTAAAATATGATTTAACAGCTTGTGTAGCATAAAAACATACAATACCAGCTAGAAATCCAATTAGTAATGCACCTGCTGGCCCAACAGTACCTGATGCTGGGGTAATTGTTGCTAGTCCTGCAACCATTCCAGTAGCTATCCCTATCATGGTTGCCTTACCTGATTTAATCCATTCAACTGCAACCCATGTTAAAGCCCCTGTAGCAGCACTAATGTGAGTTACTAACATTGCCATACCAGCTGATCCGTCTGCAGCAACAGCACTACCAGCATTAAAACCAAACCAACCAACCCAAAGCATTGATGCTCCTATCATAACCATGGTTCTGTTATGCGGAGGCATTGGAGTAACCAAAAACCCTTTTCTTTGCCCAAGATAAATTGCAGCAACTAAAGCCCCAATACCACATGTTGCATGAACTACAAGTCCACCTGCAAAGTCTATAACACCAAGATTTCCAAGATAGCCGCCACCCCAAACCATATGACATGCTGGAAGATAAACAAAAGTAAACCATGCAACTGAAAATAGGCACATTGCACTAAATTTCATTCTTTCAGCAAAAGCTCCTACTACTAGCGCAGGAGTAATAATTGCAAAAGTCATTTGGAAAGTAATAAAAACACTTTCAGGAAGTGTTCCGGATAATGAATCACGACCAACTCCATTTAAAAAGAGGGCACTTAAATCACCAATAAAAAGTCCATCTCCTTTGAATGCTAGACTATATCCATAAACAACCCAACAGACTGAAATCAAACAAGCAATTGAGAAACATTGCATTAATACTGACAGAACATTTTTTGACCTTACCAATCCACCATAAAATAAAGCAAGACCTGGTAAAGTCATAAATAATACTAAAGCTGTAGAAGTTAATATCCAAGCCGTATCGCCTGAATTAAGTTCGTCTGCATGAACTAGTTGTGAAGCAAATATGAAGCCCACAAATAAAAAGAATTTATACATTATATCTCCCTTAAAATT
>RGHK01000117.1 GCA_010024215.1 Pseudomonadota bacterium
CAGTTGGTAGAGCGTCTGCTTGCCAAGCAGAAGGCCGCCGGTTCGAGACCGGCGTACCGCACCATTTATATATAGATTCTATATATTTTTAATTTATCTATTAATTCTTTAAATGGTATCTTAATAGCTAATTTTTAGATTTTTAAACCATGCTCAGAATACTAATTTTATTATTTATTCTTTCATCTTGTGGCGGTGGAGGAAGTAGCAGCAGTTCTCCTGTAGATACAGGTAATAATTCAGGAAATAATCAAAATAACAATGAAGAAGATTGTGAACAGTATCAGGATAGGGTATTTAAATGTGAATTTACTCATGGCAATTTATTAAGATACTACTATATACACCAACCTCATCCGGAGGCTCAAGGTTCAAGTTCTGTATTATTTAATCTTCATGGGTATGGGAGTAATGCTTTAGCTCAGATGCAGTATGGAGACTTTAGAGACTTTGCAAATACTAAAGATAATAATTTCATATTAATTCATCCTCAAGGAGCACCATTAAATACAGCTTTAACATCAAGTGCATCCCATTGGAATTCTGGTGGTTGGACTATAGGCAGCACTGTAGATGATGTAGATTTTATAGACACAATTATTGGCTTTATTTCTCAGAAATATAATATCAATCAAGACAGAATATATTCTACAGGGATGTCTAATGGTGGCTTTATGAGCTATCACTTAGCTTGTAATTTAAGTTCAAAAATAGCAGCTATAGCATCAGTGACAGGTTCAATGAGCGTACAAACCTATGATGATTGCAGTCCTTCCCATCCAACTCCAGTATTACAAATTCATGGAACTCTTGATGGAACTGTACCTCTTGAAGGCAATTCTGCTCTTGGCATGGAAAGTATTTATGATGTGATTGAATATTGGAGATCCTATAACTCATGCGATATTGACCCGGTCATAAGGATCGAAGATTTTTTTGAACTTGGTTATTCTCTTGAGCATCAAATATACCCAAACTGTCTCAACAGTGTTCAGGTTGAGTTATATATTATTGATGGAATGTGGCATACATGGCCAAAAGAAGATGATTTTGGCATAAGCGCATCTAAAGTGATTTGGGATTTTATTAACACCTATGATATCAATGGAAAGATAAATTAAGTATAAATCTTATACATTATTCCAATGCATATTTTCAATTCCTAATGTAGTATTAATCAATAACATTTCAAAGGGAGAGAGTTATGAAATATTTATTAACACTAGCATTAACAATGCCATTCATTGTTTTTGCTCAAGAGGATGAACCATCCTATAAGTATCAACCAGAAGCTAATAAAGCAGAATACTATATTGGTACCTTTAATAAAGGTAAAGATGTAGATGATTTAGCAGCATGGTATGGAAAATTTGCTCAATGGGCTGAAGGCCAGGGCGATACATATGACAATATGACGGTTGCCATTTTACAACCACAATTCCATTCAAATATGGGAGCTTTAGATGTCATGTGGGTAAATACATTTCCAACCCCAAGTGAGCAGTTCACTGGAATGGAAACATGGGTAACAGGTGGTGGAGCAGAATTATTAAAGTCATTACCAGTAACCAATTCACAACAAGTTGACACATGGCAATGGACTGTATCTCAGCCTGCTAGCATGGCTGTAGGAAATGTCATGTATGCAACATATTCAGATTGCACTTTAGAGGAAGATTACACCTTGAGAAAAGTTTATGATCTTTATAAAGACTTTGCTATATATGCTCAATCTGTGGGTGATACGACTGGAAGAAAAATTATTGTCCCTACTGCTGGAGCACAACTTCCTGATGGTGTTGATTTTGTTAGATTGATGTATTCATCATCTATATCAGAGTCTGGAGCTAATGCAGATTTATTTTGGGAAAAAATTGCTGACTCTGAAGCAAACTCAAATTTGAAAGGATTTTCTTGTACGAATGGTAGATCATATATTGGTACAGCAATGAGAACACCTGGTTAATCTATCTTAGGTTAAGAAATGGGAGCTCTTGCTCCCATTTTTTTTATTTAATGCATAATATTCCCATGAATAATTATTCAAACCATGTAGCTATTATTGGAGCCGGTATATCTGGTCTCACACTTGGATGCATTTTGAAGTCAGCAAACATTCCAGTAGTAATATTTGAAAAATCTTTAACCATTAGTAATCAGGGAGCCGGAATATCAATATCACCAAATGGAATAAATGTACTAAAACATCTTGGAATTTATGATGAAATTAAAAATCAATCAGCAAACCCTAAATTGGCTGAACACTTCAGTAACAATAATATAATTTCATCCTTTTCAGTTGATGTTTTAACAACATCAAGGCAAACAATTTATCAGACTCTATTAAATAAATATCAATCTATAGGCGGCGATATATTTTTTGATCATGAATTAGTAGATATTAATCAGAAAAAGTGTGAACTTGTCTTTTCAAATAATCAGATTTATAGGGTTTTACATATTGCAGCATGTGATGGCATTAAATCATTTTGTAGAGGAAAGCTTATGCCAGATAGACCTATTTATAGTGGCTATTCTGTTTGGAGATCTATTATTAATAAAAAACAAGAAACCATTAAAACTTATCTAGGCCCCAAATATCATGTTGTTGCTTATCCAATTAATGATCATCAGGTAAGTATAGTTGCTGCAGTTAAAACTGATAAAGAATATAAAGAATCATGGAAGGTTGAAGGAACTTTGGATGAGTTAAGAGAGGATCTTTCAATGCCAGATATCGATATTTTATCAAACCTAGAAAATGAAACTGATTTATATAAATGGGGAGTATTTACCAGACCCATGCCAAATAAACTTTACTCAAAAAATATAACCATTTTAGGAGATGCAGCTCACCCAATAGTACCTTTTATTGGTCAGGGTGGGTGTTTGGCGCTTGAGGATGCATATATTTTGGGTAAGCTGATAATCTCAATGAATTTGGATTTTATAAAGATTCAAAAAACATACCAAAAGTTAAGGTTCACTAGAATTAAAAAAATTAAACTATTATCTGAGAGGCAGGGCCACCTTAATCATATTTCTAATAAATTTATCATTTTGATAAGAAATTTTTTTATGAAACATATCAAGTTTTTTGCAATGTACAGCATAAGAAAGATTTGGGATTATGATGCTGAAAAGGAAGT
>RGHK01000118.1 GCA_010024215.1 Pseudomonadota bacterium
TAAGATGAGCATTATAGCTATATTTACAAATATGTTGATTTTTCTTTTCCAAAGTTTCCATTCATAGGTAATTTAATTGAGGTTGGTGATACCAAAATAATTCTGAACTTATCAAAAATTATATTTCAAGTAAAACGGATTAAATAAGATTTTATTTTAAATTTTACGAGCTTCCTCTGGAAGCATAACAGGGATTCCATCTTTTATAGGATAGGCAAGGCCAGCTTCTTTAGAAATTAGTTCGTTTGCATCTTTATCATACTCTAGAGGTTTTTTTGACACTGGACACACTAAAATATCCAGTAATGTTTGATCTAATATAGTCATAATTCTGCAGTATACATTAGGATTTATTTAGAATATATATGCTATTGTAATCGCATAAATTGTGCATATTAAATAATTATGAATCATTTATCTATTCATGCTTTAGAAGACTTCCCTTTAATTAGGCCTAATGATAATTTAAGCTCAATCATCATTGACTCAATAATAAATAATAATATTTCTATTGATGAAGGTGATGTAATATTAATAGCGCAAAAAGTAGTTTCTAAATCTGAAAATAGATATAAAGACTTATCAAAAATAAATCCAAGTAAAGAGGCTATTAATATTGGAGAGTCTCTAGATAGAGATCCAGCATTTATTCAACTTATTTTAGAGGAATCTAATGAGATATTAAGTACTGATAAAAATGTAATCATTGTTGAACATAAACTTGGTTATATAAACATTAATGCTGGTATTGATAGATCAAATATTTCAGAAAATAAAAATTTGGTACTTTTATTGCCAGAGAATCCAAAAAAAAGTGCAACTTATATACAATCTCAAATTAGTAAACAATTAAAAAAAGATATTAGCATAATAATTACTGATTCAATGACCAGGCCATATAGAGCTGGAATTACTAATTTTGCTATTGCTAGTTCAAATATACAAAGTTTGATTGATTTAAGGGGCGAAGAAGATATATTTGGTAACAAACTACTTGCTACAGAGATAGCTATTGCTGATGAATTAGCAGCTGCTTCTGGCCTGCTTATGGGTCAAGGTAATGACATGAAGCCTGTAGTAATAATTAAAGGCTTTGATAGATCAAAGTATTCAATAAATAATGCCTTTGATTTAATAATCAATAAAGATGATGATTTGTATCGTTTCTAATCCATCTAGTAATTTATAATTAACATATGAAGTTCAGTTTAAATTTAAATAAGATCGCTTTATTGAGAAATGCAAGGGGTGAGAATTACCCATCATTAGAAGAATATGCAAATAAAGCAATTGAACTAGGTGTTGATGGACTTACACTTCATCCTAGACCAGATCATAGACATGCAACTAGCGATGACGTTATTTCTTTAGCAAAAATAACCAGAGATAGAGGTGTTGAGTTCAATATTGAAGAGGCTATGTAAACTTAGTTAATACATGCCAACCTGATCAAGCAACCCTTGTTCCTGATCTTCCAAATCAAATAACTTCTGATCATGGATGGGAGAGTGGAGATCATGACGATGATTTAATTAAGCTTATAAATAATTTAAATAATCTTTGTCAGAATACATCAATTAGTCTTTTTGTAGATAATTTAAAAAATCAGGATACAAACATAGATGCAATAGATTATGCACTTAAAGTTAATGCTAATACTATTGAGATTCATACCGGTGAATTTTCAAAATTAATTGATAAAAAAGATTTTACAATTAATGCTAAATTAGAGGAATTAATATATACGGCAAAAGAAAAAAATCTTATGGTAAATGCAGGGCATGATTTAAATTTAAGCAACTTACCTCATTTAGTAAAAATAGGTGGTGTAAATGAAGTATCTATCGGTCATGCAATAATAGTAGATGCCTTGAATTATGGCTTTGAAGACACTATAAAGAGGTATATAGAAGTTATTAAAGGATAATCATGTCAACAGAAGAAAAATTAAAACAACAGATACAAGAAAACGATATTTTAATTTATATGAAAGGTACTCCATATGAACCTAGATGTGGTTTTTCTGCAAGAACAGTTCAAGCCTTAATAGAATGTGAAGCAAAATTTTCTTATGTTGATGTTCTTGAAAATAATGAAGTCAGAGTCACTTTGCCAAGTGTTTCAGATTGGCCAACATTCCCTCAAGTATTTATTAAAGGCGAGTTAATAGGTGGTGCAGATATTGTTACTCAGATGCATGAATCTGGTGAATTGCTTAAATTAATACAAGAAGTTAGTTGATTTAACTATATTTGTTTACTATTTCACAAAAAACTTTTGCAGTAACATTTGAATCATATGCTGCAGAATGAGCTTCTTTAGAATCATAATCAATTTTTAGTTCTTCACATATTCTAGCTAATACAGTTTGATTTGTTGCAAGAGCACCAAGTGTTACAGTATCTAAAACAGAGAAGGGGTGAAACGGAGATCTCTTTATATTATTTCTTTCAATAGCTGCATTTAAGAAGGAACTATCAAAATGCGCATTATGACCAACTAATATTGCCCGAGAACACTCGTATTTATTTTTTGTTTTATTAATAATTTTGAACAGTTCTTTTAGAGCATAGTCTTCATCAACAGCGTTTCTTAAAGGATGGTCGAGTTTGATTTTAGTAAATTCAAGAGATTCTTCTTCAACTTTTAATCCTGGGTGTGGATTTAAATGAAATCTATGAGTATCTCCCACAAAAAGCTCATTATTTTCTTCCTCAATCAATGTTATTGCAATTTCTAAAATGGCATTTTGCTGAGGATTAAAACCACCGGTTTCAAGATCAACAACAACTGGTAGATATTTTCTAAATCTATTTTTAAGCATTATTATGATTTATCTTTTATAAAGCTATCTAAGGATGATTCATCAAATTTGTGAAGTTCAGTTAAGTCCTTTTTGGTAATATCCAGCTGCATTTCTTCAAGATAAGATGATTTATTAACATTTCTATTTTTAATTTTTGTATTTATTGAATCACTTATACTAATATTTTCATTTGAAAAATTTTTTAATTTCGATCTTTTTTTATCATTAATTAAAGATTCTTTAATATTAAAAAATTCTTGCGATTTTTTTCTTGGCTCTTTGGCTGATTTATTTGATATTTCTATTATCTCAA
>RGHK01000119.1 GCA_010024215.1 Pseudomonadota bacterium
GGGTGACAATTGTCACCCTAGTTTTTTTTTGAAAATTTTTATGATTCAATTTAAAAATGTAAGTGTTACTTATCCTGGTGGAGTCAAAGCATTAAATAATATATCTCTTGATATTAAAGAAGGAGACTTCGTAATAATAGTTGGTATGTCTGGTGCTGGGAAATCTACACTACTTAGAACAGTAAATAATCTTGTAAAACCCTCAGAAGGTGAGGTAATTGTTAATTCAAAAAATGTTACTAAAGCATCCAAAAAGGAACTTAAAGCAATCAGATCTGACATTGGTATGATTTTTCAAACATTCAACTTAGTAAACAGATCTTCAGTATTAAAAAATGTATTAACTGGTAGATTGAGTCAAGTCTCTACCCTTAGATCTATTTTTGGTCTTTGGCCAAAAAAAGATAAAGAAATTGCTTTTGAATCTTTAAACAAAGTTGAAATATTAGAAAAAGCATATGTAAGAGGCTCTAACTTATCAGGCGGGCAACAGCAAAGAGTAGGTATTGCAAGAGCTCTTGCACAAAAACCGAAAGTGATGCTTGCTGACGAACCCGTTGCTTCCTTAGATCCAATAACTTCGAGAGTAGTGATGCAATATTTAAAACAGATTAATCAAGAGCTTGGAATAACAACTATTGTAAATTTACATTTTCTAGATTTAGCCAAGGAGTATGGTGAAAGACTCATAGGTCTAAAGGATGGAGAACTTGTTTATGATGGAAAAGTTGATGATGTAAGTGACCAAGATTTTGAAAATATCTACGGTCGTGCAATAAAGTCATCTGATTTACTTGGAGAAGAAGATTAAAGTACCCAAAAAACCGCTACCTTCTCTATTGTCTATTTTAGGTTACCCATTTGCAATATTCTTTAGTGTCTTTTCCTTTTTTCAAATTGGTTTCAACTTAGACGATTTTAAAAGGAATCTTGCAAACAGAAGAATTGTTACAGATCCACTATTCAACCCTAAATGGGAGTGGGCAATCGAAAATGCATCTCAAGCTTTATTAGAAACAATTCAGATTGCTATATTAGCAAGCATCCTTGGTTGCTTTATCGCTTTGCCATTATCCTTTTATGCCTCAAGAGCAACCAACCAAACTACAATCACTTACTACATTTATAAATCATTTCTAAATTTTATTAGGACTATTCCAGATTTGTTTTGGGCAATGCTTTTTACAGTAGCTGTAGGTATTGGCCCCTTCGCAGGTGTATTAGCTTTGATTATGTTTTCTATGGCTATTATGGGTAAGTTGTTATCAGAAACTATAGACAGCATAGATTTGGGGCCACTAGAAGCAGCGAAAGCAAGCGGTGCTAAACATAACCAAGCAGTTTTTAGTTCAGCCTTACCTCAAATACTTCCAAATTTCACTGCTTACTTCTTATACATATTCGAGCTCTGTATCAGAGCTTCCGTTATTTTAGGATTAGTAGGAGCTGGTGGTGTTGGCAGAATAATTGAAACGCAACGAATATTTTTAAGATTTGATAGAATCACTCCAATTATTGTACTTATTCTTATAGCAGTAATAGCTATTGAACAATTTAGTGTTTGGCTTAGGAGAAAAATATTATGAATATCCCTAAACAACCATTTAATCAAAAAATTTTAAGATACACTATTACATTTCTGATCGTAATAGGTTCAATATGGTCAGCATCTGGACTTGAAATTACAACGGAAAGATTCCTAACTGCTCCAAGTAAGTTATGGATATTAATATCTGCAATGTTTCCTTTAGATTTATCAGAGGAAGCTTTCAGCAGAATTGTGCCTAAAGTAGGTGAATCACTTTTTATTGCATGGGCAGGAACTGTAATTGGAGCAATATTTAGTTTTCCAGTGTCTTTTTTAGCAGCAAATAACGTTGCATTAAACATGGTTAGTAGGGTTACTAAGCAAATTTTAAACATAATCAGAGCATTTCCAGAGTTAATTCTAGCTTTTGTATTTTTACCTATAACTGGTTTAGGACCTTTAACGGGTACCCTAGCAGTAGGTATACATTCAATAGGTACCTTAGGAAAACTTTCATCTGAAGTTATTGAGGGAATAGACCAGGGCCCATTAGAGTCTATAAAATCATCAGGTGGGTCAAAAATTAATGAGTTATTATTTGGAGTTGTACCACAAGTGATGCCAACTATTACTTCTTATTGGTTGTATAGATTTGAAATTAATTTAAGAGCATCAGCTGTATTAGGTGTAGTTGGTGCTGGTGGTGTCGGTGCAGAACTTATTAATCAATTGAGATTTAGAGACTTTCCACGTGCTGGCACAGTTTTGGTGGTGACGATATTAATGGTACTAATAGTTGATACTATATCAGCTGCAATAAGAAAAAGGATTATTAAAGGTAGAGAAGTTAAGGTTTAATTATTCTTCAAACCAATTTTCGTCATTATTGACTTTTTCTTCCAAATTTTCAGAATCATTTGTTTGATCTGAATCTTCAAATGTTGATAAATTACCAGTTTCGTATTCCTCTACAGTAATCAAAACTTCTCTAGCTTTGGATCCTTCAGATGGACCAACTATTCCTTGTGATTCTAATATATCCATTAATCTACCAGCTCTAGCAAAACCTACTCTGAGTTTTCTCTGAAGCATAGATGTAGAACCTAATTGTGAACGTATTACTAATTCTTTTGCTCTTGAAATTAATTCTTCATCCTCACCAAAATCTTCAGTAGAGGAAATAGCTGATGATTTTTGCTCCTCAATGACAGCTGGATTATATACAGCTTCTTTCTGATCTTTAACCCAAGAAACAACATCTTTAATTTCATCTTCAGTTACCCATGCACCTTGAATTCTTTCTAAACGCGGGTTTGAAGCTGTTACAACTAACATGTCACCTAAACCAATTAATTTTTCTGCACCAGATTGATCAAGAATAACTCTAGAGTCGGTTGTTGACGCTACTGAAAATGCGAGTCTTGAAGGTATGTTTGCCTTCATGACACCAGTGATAACGTCAACTGATGGTCTCT
>RGHK01000120.1 GCA_010024215.1 Pseudomonadota bacterium
GGATCTGAAGAACCACCTCCGCCACCGCCACCGCATGATACAAGAGTACTAATTAACAATAAGTTAAGAACAGATTTTAGATTCATTAAAATTGTTGATGATTAAGAAAAATTTAATATATTAATTTTTTTGAACAAAATCATTAGTTAAGTCTTTCATTTCATCTCTTAATACAAACAAGGCTATTAAATTTGGAATAGAAACCAGTGCAACAACAACATAAGCTATATTCCAAACAATCGTAGTATCAATAACCGCTGCAAGTATAAAACACAAAACATAAAAATTTCTGTACCAAAATACTCCTTTTTCACCAAATATATATGCTGTAGATCTATCTCCATAGTAGCACCACGTAATTGCAGTAGAAAAAGCAAACAATAGCAGCGCTATTGCAACTAACTTACCTCCATATTCACCTAGTATTCCTTGAGAGAATGCTTTAGCTGTAAGTTCTGCAGAGCTCACCAAAGATTTACCTTTAAAAGCAACTGACTCTTCAACCTTGCCATCAACAATATTTAATGAACCCGAATATAAATCTTTATTTGAATTGCTTGAAACAACAACATCTTCAGCTATTGATCTTGAGTGAAGAATAGTAATGTTTTCAGCAAGTAATTTACCATTTGATACCTCAAGAGTTCCAGAAAACTCATTTACATTTGATTCAAGAGATTGGACATAATTTGTTAATTCGCTGATTTGTTCAGGATAAATATATTCACCATTAGTATTTTTTTGATCACTATATACACCATCAAGAATCACCATATCTGTTTTAGAAAATGATGTATCAAATTTTTGTGTCCAAACACCACTGGATAGAATGACAAGTGCTGTAACACTGCATACAACAATAGTATCAATAAAAGGTTCTAAAATTGATACAACACCCTGATCAATAGATTTATTTTTAGAAGAAGCATGAGCAATTGGAGATGAGCCCTGTCCAGCTTCATTTGAGTATAAACCTCTAGCAACACCATATTTTAAACTCATAGCAAAACTTGCACCTAAAAATCCACCAACAGCAGCAGATCCAGTAAATACTTGTGCAAAAATTGCATTAAAAGATGGAATTATATTATGGTAATTTTCAGCTAATATTATTAAAGCTCCACCAAAATAAACCAAGCCCATTATTGGAATAATTTTGCTTGCTACAGAAGCTATTCTTTTAATACCGCCAATGATTATTATCCATAATAAAGTACCCAAAAATAGACCTGTAAATAGTTTTGGTACTGAGAATTCAGTATTCATAACTAGAGCTATATTATTGATTTGCGGCATATTTCCTGAGCCTATAGCAGTTATCATCATTAAAAATGCAAAAAGTATAGCTACCCATTTCATATTCAGTGCATGTTCTATATAGTACATAGGACCACCAGATATCGAACCATCTTCAAGCTTAGTTCTATATTTATGACCCAGGGTGACTTCAACAAATTTGGTAGTCATTCCAAATATTGCAGTAATCCACATCCAAAATATTGCTGCAGGTCCACCAGTCCATATTGCTAATGCAACACCACCAATATTTCCAGTACCTACGGCACCCGACATTGCAGTAGTGAGTGCTTGGAATGGAGTAGTTTCTCCCTCTGCGTCAGTTTTATCACCTTTACCAGAAACTAATCTCCATGCTGATCCAAAAAATCTAAATTGGGGAAAACCTAAGTAGATAGTAAAAAATATCCCAGTTCCAATTAAAAGAGCTGGAAACCACCAAGAACCACTTAGATTACTATCTAGAAATATTAAAAAATCATTAAATTGTTCCATACCTCACCCCTGTGATTTATACCATGCTTCTAATTCTGTGTAGCCACCAATGGAATCCCCATTTATTTTTATCTGAGGAAATGTTCTTGCACCCGGAAAAATATCAAAAAAATCATCTCTTGAAAAATCTTTATCAAGTTCTTTATAAGTATATTCAAACCCCTCTCTTTCGCATAAAGCTTTTGCTTTATCGCAATATGGACAAAATGTTTTTCCGTATATTTCTATCATCATGTTTGTTATTATTCCTTCACTGTTAAATCATTACAATCAAAATGTCATTATTTAATCTTAAAAATAAATCAATCTTAATTACAGGCAGCTCAAAAGGCATTGGTAAATCAATTGCCCACCAATCTGCATTAATGGGTGCAAAAGTAATTATATCATCAAGAAAACTTGATGTTTGTGAAAAGACTGCTGATGAAATAAATAACGATGTAGGAAAAAAAGTAGCATTCCCTATTGCTTGTAACATTGCTGACGATGATCAACTTAAAGATTTAGTAACCAAGACTATTGAAACAATTGGCGGTATTGATTCACTCATATGCAATGCTGCAACTAATACTTTTATGGGTTCTATGTTAGATATGAGTATTGAGCAATTTGATAAAATAATGCACAACAACATAAGATCTAATCAATTACTTTGTAATATGTGTCTGCCTCACATGATTGAAAAAAAAGATGGTTCTATAATAATTATTTCTAGTATTGCTGCTATCAGAGGAAGTGCAATTCTTGGAGCCTATAACATAAGTAAAGCAGCTGATGTAATGATAGTTAAGAATATTGCTGCAGAATTTGGTCATAAGAATATTAGAGCTAATTCAATAGCACCAGGACTTATAAAAACAGATTTTGCAAAAGGATTATGGGAAAATCCTGATATCTTAAAAGCAGTCCTACAAAACAACCCAATGCAGAGAATTGGAGAACCAGATGAAATAGCAGGTGCTGCAATTATGTTATCCTCAAAAGCAGGAAGCTATATTAACGGTCAAACTATAGTGATAGATGGCGGTACAACTATTGTTTAATAGATTGTTTTAACTCACTAAAATAATAATTTAAAACATGAGTTTCATTAATTGATGAAACTTCATAAAAATCATTTCTTAAATTATTTAAATCTGCAATGATATTTGATATTTTTAAATTGCTAAAAGTTGATC